>NZ_NCJX01000023.1:0-25738 GCF_002282635.1 Acidiphilium sp. 34-64-41
AAAACAAGCGCTTGACCCAAAAGAATACAGCCCAGCCCATCAGTATGAAAATAACCTACTGAATTCGCTAGACTTTTAACCGGACAGTAGTGAAAAAAGAAGCAAAAAACTTTTTGACCCTGGGGCGCGGGCGTTGGAACCGGCATGGGCCCACATTAGTGAAGTTTTTTTGGTTCTTTTTTGTTCACAAAAAAGAAGACCTTCCTTCCCCCCAAATTTTCCCCCTATACTCCCGCATGCCCCGCTATTCCGCCATCCTGAGCGGCGAGACCTTCCGGTTCGAAACGCTGAAACAGGTCCTCGCCTGTGCCTCACCCCGCCGTTCGGGCGATGAACTCGCCGGCCTCGCCGCCACATCCGATGCCCAGCGCGTCGCCGCCCGCACAATCCTTGCCGATGTGCCGCTGAAAACATTCCTCAGCGAAGCGCTCATTCCTTATGAGAGCGACGACGTCACCCGCCTGATCATCGACACGCATGATGCAGCCGCCTTCGCCCCGGTCGCCCATCTCACCGTGGGCGGACTGCGCGACTGGCTGCTCTCCTACGAGGCCGATACCCAAGCGCTCCAGGCGCTCGCCCCCGGCCTGACGCCCGAAATGGTGGCCGGCGTCTCCAAGCTGATGCGTAACCAGGACCTCATCGCGGTCGCGCGCAAATGCAGCGTCGTCACCCGCTTTCGCAACACCATCGGCCTGCCAGGCCATCTCTCCACCCGGCTGCAACCCAACCACCCGACCGATGATCTGCGGGGCATCGCCGCCGCCACGCTCGATGGCCTGCTCTACGGCACCGGCGATGCCGTGATCGGCGTCAACCCCGCGACCGACAACGTGCCCAACTGCCTCGCCCTGCTCGACATGCTCGACACGCTGCGCCAGCGCTACGATATCCCGACGCAGACCTGCGTGCTCACCCATGTCACCAACGCCATCGAAATCATGGACCGGCGCGGCGCGGTCGATCTGGTGTTCCAATCCATCGCCGGGTCCGAGGCCGCCAACGCCGGCTTCGGCGTCAGCCTCGCCATCCTCGCCGAAGCGCAGGACGCCGCTCTGTCGCTCGCCCGCGGCACGGTCGGCGACAACGTCATGTATTTCGAAACCGGCCAGGGTGCGGCGCTCTCGGCCGATGCGCATTTCGGCATCGACCAGCAGACCATCGAAGCCCGCGCCTACGCCGTAGCCCGACATTTCAGACCCCTGCTGGTCAACACCGTTGTCGGCTTCATCGGCCCGGAATATCTCTACGACGGCAAGCAGATCATTCGCGCCGGCCTCGAAGATCATTTCTGCGGCAAGCTACTCGGCGTGCCGATGGGGTGCGACGTCTGCTACACCAACCACGCCGAAGCCGACCAGGACGACATGGACACGCTGATGACCCTGCTCGCCACCGCCGGCGTCACCTTCGTCATCACCGTCCCTGGCGCCGACGACGTCATGCTGAACTACCAGAGCCTGTCCTACCACGACCTGCTCTATTTGCGCTCCACATTCGGCGTCCGCGCCGCCCCCGAATTCGAAGCCTGGCTCGATAAAATGGGCATGACCGACCGCCACGGCCGCATCAAACTACCCGAACGCCAGTTCGTGCAACGCCTGATCGGTGCCGATGCCGCCTGAGCCGGACGTCGTCCCCCATCCCTCAGCCGACCCCTGGTCCAAACTCCGCGCGACCACCAAGGCGCGCATCGGCCTCGGCCGGATCGGCGATGCCATGCCGATGCAAGACGTGCTCGCCTTCCAACTCGCCCACGCCAAAGCGCGCGATGCGGTGCACGCCAGCCTCGATGTCGAAGCCCTGCGCGCAGCGCTCGATCTGCCGGTGATCACCGTCCACAGCGAGGCCGCCAGCCGCGAGCAATACCTCCGCCGCCCCGACCTCGGCCGCCGCCTGCATCCCGATTGCCGTCCCCTGCTGACCCCGGGCGACTATGATGCGGTGTTCGTCATCGCCGATGGCCTCTCCGCCACCGCCGTCGCCGCCAATGCCATCCCCACACTCAACGCCGTGCGCCGCCGCCTGCCAAACCTGCGCATCGCCCCCATCGTCATCGCCACCCAGGCCCGCGTCGCCATCGGCGATGATATCGGCGAAGCCCTCAACGCCAGGCTCTGCGCCATCCTGATCGGCGAACGCCCCGGCCTCAGCGTCGCCGAAAGCCTCGGCATCTACCTCACCTACGCCCCCAAACGCGGCTGCCGCGATTCTGCCCGCAACTGCATCTCGAACATCCACACCAAAGGCGGCCTTTCCCATGATGCCGCGGCGGATACCCTCGCCTGGCTGATGCGCGAAGCGCTGCACCGCCAACTCACCGGCGTCGGCCTCAAGGAAGACGCCCAGGCGACACTGCCTGCCGCACCCGAGCCAGGCCCCGCGACCTTGGAAAGCTGAGCCGATTCCAAAACGGACGCCACACAAGCGCCAAACATTACCAAATCATCACCAACCATCCCGGATATTTGTCGCCATCTCGGCGTAGCATCACCACCGGCACACGGTGCCGCACAGCAAAAGGGACCACCATGAAGCGATCCGTCACCGCCAGCCTCGCTGCCGCCGCCGCGGTTCTCACCGTTTCGATCACCGCAGTCGCAGCACCCACCCCGGTCCGCCTGCGCGGCACCATCACCGCAATCACCGCCAACACGCTCACCCTCAAAACCGACGGCGGCAAGACCGAACAAATCGCCATCGGCGGCGATACCCACTACCTCAAAGTCGAAAAATCCTCGCTCGGTATGATCGACAAAAACAGCTACATCGGCACCGCCACCAAAACCGTCGGCGCGCAGTTGATCGCGCTCGAAGTCGTCATCTTCCCGAACGCGCTGCGCGGCACCGGCGAAGGCCACTACGCCTGGGATAAAATTCCTGATACGACCATTTCTGGCGCAACTAAGACCACCAGCACCATGACCAACGGCAGCGTCGCGGCGATCACCACACGCCCGCCCGCCAAAAAAGTCCGCAGCACCATGACCAACGGCGCCGTCGCCGCCACCGCCGCACACGACGGCACCAAAACCCTCACCGTAACCTACCAGGGCGGCCAACAGACCATTCTGGTCCCGCCCACCGCTCCCATCGTCAAATTCGTCCCCGGCACCAAAACCAACGCCGTCACCGGCGCCCACGTCTTCATCAAAGCCAGCGAAACCGGCACCAAAATCACCGCCGGCGTCGTCGCAATCGGTGTCGACGGCGTCACCCCACCCATGTGACCGCATCGATCCTGACGCCGGTGATTTTGCAGTTTGATTCGGTAAGGCGGGGGCTTTGCTCCCTCGATGCCCATGAAGGGCGGGGCCCCACCGCAGCTGCTAAAACTCGAGATCGAGTTCTGTGATCGTATCGGGCTCGGTTTCGGCTTCGGCGATCCATGCGGCCATATCGGGCCAGGCGAAGATGGTTTTGATGTAGGTGGCGCAGACGGGGTCGAGCGGGACGTCGTAGGTTTGGAAGCGGCTGGCGACGGGGGCGAACATGGCGTCGGCGACGCAGGGGGTTGGTCCGAACAGGTAGGGGCCTGGGGAGGCGGCGAAGCAATCGCGCCAGATGGTGGTGATGCGATCGATATCGGCCTGGGCGCCGGACCAGACGGTGAAGCCGGGGCGGTGGGCGCGGATGTTCATCGGCAGGGAGGCGCGCAGGGCGGCGAAGCCGGAGTGCATTTCCCCGCTGATGGAGCGGCAGCGGGCGCGCGAGAGGGGGTCAGCGGGCAGCATGGCGGCTTTGGGGTAGGTTTCGTTGAGGTATTCGGCGATGGCGATGGTGTCCCAGACCGTGACGTCGCCATCGATCAGGCAGGGCAGCAGGATGGATGAGGTGCGCATGAGCAATTCGGCGCGGGCCTGAGGATCGTCGGCGGCGGCGGGTTCGACGATGAAATCGATGCCGGAGAGGCGGGCGAGCAGGAAGCCGCGCAGGCACCAGGAGGAGTAGTTGTGGCTGGAGATGGCCAGGCGTGCCGGGGGTTTCTGGCGTTTCGGGGCGGTTTCATGCTGGGGTGTCATGCCGCGCTTTCCTTTTCGTGAGGTTTCCGTCATGCTCAAAAATGGTTGTGCGATGTCTCATGTTTGACGAAACGATCGGCAAGGTCTGATCAAAGCGGAAAACCGGTGTCGATGCAAAGCACAAATGTCGTGGCGGCGGTTTGCGTGACCGGCGGGGAACCCACTTTACGTTAACGGGAAATTCAGGTTTCCTGGCTAGTATTGTTCGATCGAGAGGCAGCCGATGACCATGTTGTACGACGTCTACCAGACCCAGGAAGACATGATGGGGCCATTCCGGTTCGCCGCGCGGAGCCTGGCGCCGATGGTTGATTTGCTCAGCCCGCCGCGTGCGTTCGGCACGATGGCGCGGGAGATGCGGGCGGCGCTGGAGATTTTCGGCCACAGCGGGATCATGCACAAGCGGCCGGATTTCGGCATTGCCTCGGTCCGGATGGGCAATCGGGACGTGCCGATCATCGAGGAGGTTGCGCACGCGACGCCGTTTGGCAATTTGCTGCATTTTCGCAAGGATAGCGACCGTGTGCAGCCGCGGGTGCTGATTGCGGCACCTTTGTCGGGGCATTTCGCGACGTTGTTGCGCAACACGGTCGAGGTGCTGCTGCAGGATCATGACGTGTATATCACGGACTGGAACAATGCGCGGGACATTCCGCTCAGTGCCGGGCAGTTCGGGTTTGATGATTACGTCGATCACATCATGAGTTTCATGCGCGAGATCGGGCCGGGCGGGCATGTGGTTGCGGTGTGCCAGCCGGCCGTGGCGGTGCTGGCGGCGACGGCGCTGATGGCGGAGGCCGATGATGCGGCAACGCCGCGCACGATGACGCTGATGGGCGGGCCGATCGATACGCGGCGCAATCCATCGAAGGTGAATGCGCTGGCCAAGACGCGCGATATTGCATGGTTCCGCAAGACTCTGATCGCCACCGTGCCGGCGCGTTATGCGGGGGCGGGGCGTGCGGTGTATCCGGGGTTCATGCAATTGGCCTCGTTCGTGTCGATGAATCTGGACCGGCATATCGGGGCGCATCTGCGCCAGTTCCGCTCGATCGTGACCGAGGATGGCGTGAGCGAGACGGCGCATCGGAAGTTTTATGACGAGTATCAGTCGGTGATGGATCTGACGGCCGAGTTCTATCTGGAAACCGTCGAGCGGGTGTTCCAGCGGCATGACCTGCCGACTGGCCGCCTGGTTTGGCGTGGCCAGGCGGTGAAGCCGGCGGCAATCCGCAAGACGTTTCTGTTCACGGTCGAAGGTGAGCGCGATGATATCTGCCCGCCGGGCCAGTCGGTTGCGGCGCTGGATTTGTGTTCGGGTCTGAAGCCGGCGCGCAAGCGCAATCATTTGCAATTGGGCGTAGGGCATTACGGGGTGTTCAGCGGGTCGCGCTGGGCGAACGACATTTATCCGCAGTTGCGCGAGATTATTGCGCTGAACAATTAAGGGTAGTGGCCGGGACGACGAGGGATTGAACTGACAACCGTTCGCCCCGTCATCCCCCGGCGATCGCCGCAACAATCAGCAGTACCTCGTCCCCGCGCGCCACCGCCTCCGGTAGCGGTTCATCCAGCGGGTGATGCGAAAAATCCCGCTGGCACGCGAAAAACCGAATGAACTTTCGCCGCCGCTGCGTTGTTCCATCGCGGATCATGCCTCGCAACACCGGATGCGCTGCCTCCAGCGCATCGAGCACCGCTGCCAGGGTGACCGCGCCGTCAACCGCCACGACCACATCGCGCGGCAATCCTGCGACCACCGAAAGGCCGGACGGCAATTCCACGCGCACCGCGCTCACGGCAGCGTCTGTACCTCGACCGAAAGTACCGCCGGCAGGTTCTGCACGATCGCCTGCCAAGTCTCCCCAGCATCGGGCGAGACATAGACCTGCCCGCCGGTGGTGCCGAAATAGATTCCGCACGCATCGAGCGTATCGACCGCCATCGCATCGCGCAGCACATTCACGTAGCAATCGCGTTCCGGCAGACCCTTGCTCAGCATTTCCCAATCGCCGCCGCCGCTCCGGCTACGATAGACCCGGAGCTGCCCATCGATCGGGTAATGCTCCTGATCGCTCTTGATCGGTACGACATAGAGCGTTTCTGGCTCATGGGCATGGACATCGATCACGAAGCCGAAATCGGTCGGCAGGTCGCCGCTGATCTCGTACCAAGTCTCGCCCGCATCGTCCGAGCGCATCACGTCCCAGTGTTTCTGCATGAACAACCGGTTCGGGTTGGACGGGTGCAACGCGATATGATGCACGCAATGCCCGACCTCGGCCGCCGGATCGGGGATGTATTGCGACCGCAGACCCTGGTTGATCGGCCGCCATGAGGCGCCGCCATCATCGCTGCGAAACGCGCCGGCCGCGGAAATTGCGGTGAACAGGCGCGCCGGGTTGGCAGGATCGAGCAGGATCGAATGCAGGCACATGCCGCCGGCGCCCGGCTGCCAGGTCGCGCCGGTGGTGTGCCGGCGCAGGCCCGATAATTCCTGCCATGAGGCGCCGCCATCGCTCGATTTGAACAGCGCCGCGTCCTCGACCCCGGCGAACACCGTATCCGGGTCCGACAGCGACGGCTCCAGATGCCAGACCCGGTTGAACTCCCAGGGGTGGGCCGTGCCGTCGTACCATTGGTGCGTCCCGGCCAGCCCATCGTAGATGAACTCCTTGCCGACCGCGCTCCAGCTTGCGCCGCCATCGTCCGAGCGCTGCACCATCTGGCCGAACCAGCCTGACGATTGCGACGCGTAGATCCGCTGCGGATCCGCCGGCGAGGCTTTCAGATGATAAATCTCCCACCCCGGGAAATGTGGGCCCGAAACCGCCCAATTGCGCCGCGCGCCATCCGCAGTCAGAATGAAAGCGCCTTTGCGCGTGCCGACAAGAACACGAACCTGGCTCATGATCGCCGTCCCCCCCTGCGCTGGGGTAAAATGCTGCGATCATCGGTGTCAACGGAAATCGTGGTGCGTTCGAGTCTGAAGGCGATTTCGTTTGACTGCGTCTTATTTGTTATTATACCGTAACCATATGGAGCGGCGGGCGATAGGGCTGACAGTGCCCCAAGTCCGAAGCCCAGATTAACAAAAGTTTTTTGCTTCTTTTTTACAAAAAAGAAGACTCAATCTTTTTCCCGCCCTACTTTGCCTTCAAAGATAAGTGCATTATACTAAATCTTGCACCGGATTGCATGCAAAATTGACGGGTAGGTTTCAGTCGGGCTGGGCGGCTTGTGGTTCGGTCAGGTGGCTGATGACGGCGCGGTGTTTATTGCGGAGGTGTTGGAACAGCAGGTCGCTGAGTTCGGTGCCGGCGCGGCGGTGCAGGGCATCGAGGATGGCTTCGTGTTCGCGCACGGCTTCGCTCCAGCGGTCGCGTTTGCGATCGAGGTTGGCGGCGTAGCGGATGCGGCGGATGCGGTTGGCGAAGCCGGCGTAGCTTGTGGTGAGCGTATCGTTGCGGGCGGCTTCGACGATGTGATTATGGATGGCCTGGTTGCACTGGAAGTAGCCGTGCAGATCGCGCCGGAGGTAGCTGCCGTACATTTGGTGGTGGAGGTGTTCGATGGCGGCGACTTCATCGTCGGTGATGCGTTCGCAGGCGAGGCGGCCGGCGAGGGCTTCGAGGCCGCCCATCAGGTCGAGCAGTTCGGCGATGTCTTGTGCGGTGAGGTGGCGCATGCGGGCGCCGCGGTTGGGCAGCAGGTCGATCAGGCCTTCGGCTGCGAGGACTTTGAGGGCTTCGCGCAGTGGGGTGCGGGAGATGCCGAGCATTTCGCAGAGTTGGCGTTCGGGCACGCGTGCGCCGTCCGCGAGGTTGCCTTCGACGATGTAGTCGCGCAGGCGGACCAGCACTTCGTCGTGCAGGGAGTTGGCGCGCGGCGGGGCGGCGCTTTCGGGTGGTTTTGGTTCGGTGTGGGGCGCCTTGTATTGGGCGATCGCGCTGGTCATTCCGAAGGTGATAATCCATTACTTGCCGATCGTCGATGAGATTCTGAATGCAAAGATAACTTGTTTTGTCATAAAATAAATGCGATGTCTTCGGGATGAACGACCGGCGGTATCAGTCACTGGCGGTTTGAGTCGGATGAGGAGCACGCCATGTCGACACCACAAGGTCATCATTTTCTACAGATTCCAGGCCCGAGCCCGGTGCCCGAGCGGGTGCTGCAAGCTATGCACAAGCAGATCATCGATCATCGGGGGCCGGAGTTCGGGCGGCTCGGCCGGGATGTGCTCGCGGGGTGTCAGGCGATTTTCCAGACCGCCAACCCGGTGATCATTTATCCGTCGTCGGGCACTGGCGCGTGGGAGGCGGCGATCGTGAATACGCTGTCGCCGGGCGATCGGGTGCTGATGGTCGAGACCGGGCATTTCGCGATGCTGTGGCAGAAAATGGCGGCGCGGTTTGGCCTTGAGGTCGATTTCATCAGGGGCGATTGGCGGCATGGCGTCGATCCCGCCGCGATCGAGGCGAAGCTGGTTGCGGACGCCACACGGTCGATCAGGGCGGTGATGGTGGTGCACAACGAAACCTCGACCGGGGTGCTCAGCCGCATCCCGGATATCCGCGCCGCGATGGATCGGGCGGACCACCCTGCCCTGCTGCTGGTCGATACGATTTCATCGCTCGGCTCAGCCGAGTATCGGCATGACGAATGGGGCGTCGATGTGACGGTCAGTTGCTCGCAGAAAGGCTTGATGCTGCCGCCCGGGCTGGGGTTCAACGCGATTTCGGACAAGGCGCTGGACGCCTCGCGCCGCAATACGATGCCGCGCTCGTACTGGGATTGGCAGGAGATGCTGAAACCCAATGCGAACGGGTTTTTTCCGTCCACGCCGGCGACCAGCCTGTTGTATGGGCTGCGGGAATCGATCGCCATGCTGCTGGAGGAAGGGTTGGAGCGCGTGTTTGCCCGCCATGAACGGCTGGCCGCCGCCACCCGCGCCGCGGTGAACGCCTGGGGGTTGGAGATTTTGTGCCTCGAGCCGGCGGAGTACTCGCCGGTGCTGACCGCCGTGATCATGCCGGCCGGGCACGATGCCGATGCGTTCCGCAAGATTGTGCTGGAGCGCTATAACATGTCGCTCGGCTCGGGGCTGAGCCGGGTGGCGGGCAAGGTGTTTCGCATCGGGCATCTGGGCGAATGCAACGAATTGACGCTGCTCGGCGCGTTGACCGGGGTCGAACTCGGGCTTGCCGCCGCCGGGGTGCCGCATCGGCCGGGCGGGGTGGCCGCGGCGATGGCAAATCTGGCCGGGCGCAATGCCGATCCTGCGGTGCCATAGCGCTGACCCGATCGGGCCATAAAATTGCCGCGCTCCGGCAGCCCTATGGCAGTCTGACTGGAGCGGAGACCGATCATGGACAAGTTGACGATGAGTGTGCTGGGCGCGATTGCCGGTGTGGCGGTGGCGGGCTCGGCACAGGCAAGCACCGCGGTGGATGGTGGCGGGGCCAATGCAACGGCGGGCGTTTCGTCGTATGCTGATCTGCTGGCGCCGATTCCAAACGCCGCGGCGCTGCTCAAGGCGGAGGATGCGGCGCATAGTGCTGCGCCGCACATCGAACTGGCGCAGGCCTATCTGCAATTCCAGTATGGTCCCCCGCCGCCGCCGCCCCCGCCGTATTACGGGTATCCGGGCCCGTATTATCAACATCATCATCACCACCATCACCGCTACTATCGCCCGCAGTATCACCACCACCACCATCATCATCATCACGGGTATGGCCGGGGCTGAAGCGGCCGGCGGTCACCCCGGCTCGCCACCAGTTTTTTCGGTGCGGGCTTTTTCGATGGCGGCACGCAGCAGCCGGCGGTAGGTGGCATCGAACACCGTGTCGCTCGCGGATAGCCAACGGGAATCGGCACCCAGCGTGTCGCGGCTGGCGTGGATGCGCCGGCCGCGCAATTCGCGTTCGGCGGCTTCGTCCTCGGTCATCGGGACCAGGGCGAAATCGGGCGTGGTCGGCAGGAACAGCATCTGCATGAACGGCTCGCCGGGGCGGAAGATGTGGGTGACACCCGCCGGTGGCGCCTTGAACACCACGAAGGAAATCATCGGCCACCAGCTGGTGCGCAATAGGGCGGGGACGGCGAGCGGCACATCGTCCGCCGCACTCGTGTAATAGCGCGGATGCGGCTCGGTGCGGATGGCGATATCGTCATCCACCATCAGATCGAGCAGAAGCTGGTAGGTGTAGTAGCCATCGCCGAAGGAGCGGAACGGCGGCCATTGCAGGTCGGGGTCGGGCGCGGCGCCGAAATCGCCGTCGAGCACGACGTGGCCGTCACGGCGCGAAACCCGCAATTCGGTGTCGTAGGGGTAGAACAATTCGATGCCGTATTGCGCGCCCTCGACGAAGGGCATGCAGTGCCAGGCCTGTTCCAGCGAGCCGTCCTGGCGGGGTTGTGCGACGCCGCCCCAGCCCGGCACGATGAGCTTGGTCCGCCTGGGCGCGAGGCGGGGTTCGAACAGGCGGTATTTGACGATGGTCATGGCAATCTCCCTGGATGCACGGTTTGGGCACGGCGCCGGCGATCATGACCAACGACGCGGGGATGGCAATTTTTGGGCAGGCATGGTGGGGCGAAGCAAGGTAACACGCGCAGCCGCACCTGTCCGCCGGGCTGGATAAGTGAGGCAGCGCCCTCCTGTTACCTGAAACTCGGGGGTTCTAAGGGCCCAGCCCTTAATGGGGGTCGAAGGGGCGGAGGAGCCGAAGGTTCCAGCGATGCTCTTCATCGCTGGAATGGCTCCGGAGGGAAAGCCCCCTGATCTTGCTTACCCGGAGCGCCAAACCCAACCCCGCATCAACCGCGTTCGCCGGGCTATTTGAGCTGGCTGTCTTTGCTGCCGCGTCGGTTGAAGCCGATGTTGGTCGGGCGTTGGTCGGCGGCGGACTGGCAGGCGATGCAGGTTCGCACGCCGGGCACTGCGTTGCGGCGCGCCTGTGGGATTTCTTCGCCGCATTCGACGCAGTGAGTCTGACCTGTGCCGGTCGGCATGCGCGCGCGGGCGCGCATCACTTCGTCCTTCACGGTATCGTCGATCTGATCCTGAACCGCCCCGTCCGGAGCCCAACCGTTTGCCATTGCCTTTGTCCGACCTGTTCGATGTCTCGGTCGATCAACATGGGGCGGACGCGGCGCGTTGGGAAGCCCTGGCGGCCGTTGGTTCCGAAGCCTGGTGCCATGTAGGAGGGTAAGGGGTAGCGCTTCTTTTTTGTAAAAAAGAAGCAAAAAACTTTTTGACTCTGGGGCACGGGCGTTTTCAAAGACACGGGCCCAGATTAACAAAGTTTTTTTGCTTCATTTTTGTTCACAAAAAAGAAGATTTACTTTTCCTTGTTCGTCAGCGCCGTCGCGTTATTCAATCATGCGCGGCATGCAGCGGGAACAGCAACTCCCCATGCCGTTCCGGCGTCGCCACCGCAAACCGTGCGGGGCCGAGGCGGGCGAAGAATTCGTGCACGATTTCGATGAAGCGGCGCACGAACATCGGTTTATGGGCGCCGTAGATATCGACCACCTGCAGCGCCGGTGCGGCCAGATCGTCCGACAGCGGCACGCGGATCAGCCCGGGCGTGTCGTCGAGGCCGGTGTTGAGCGGGCGCATGTTCAGGATCGACATGCCGAAGCCGGCGGCGACGGCGCAGCGGACGGTTTCGTAGGACCGCGTGCGCAGGCTGATCGTGGGCCGGCGGGATACGTGGTTGAAGAGGTTGAGCAGGTAGTGCCCGGTGTGTGGCAGGTCGAGCAGGATGAACGGGTTTTCGACCAGATCTTCGAGCGAGACCCGTGCCCGTCCGGCCAGCGGGTTGCCGCGGGCCAGCACGGCGTGGGCCGGCAGGCGGCAGATCGGCGTGCTGCTCTGGCCGAGGTCAGGGCCGATATCGTAGGCGAGGGCGAAGTCGACCGCGCCGGTGGCGAGCCAGTTGGCGAGCTGGACGTGGTCGCCTTCGAGCAGGGAGACTTCCGCAGGTCCCATGATGTCGAGATAGCGGCGGATCACGGTGGGCATGAACATCGCGCCGAACGGTTCGAAGCAGCCGATGCGGATATGCGCGGGCATGCCCGATGATTGTTGTTTGACGGCGCGATCGAACGCATCCGCGCTGGCAAGCAGGGCGAGGGCCTCGCGGACGAAACTGCGCCCGCTCGGCGTGGGTGCGAGGCCGATGGCGGGGCGGCGATCGAACAGGCGGGTGCTGGCGACGTGCTCGGCGGCATCGATCGCGGCGATGATCGAGGATTGGGAAATCGCGAGATGGCGCGAGGCGGCCTGGACACTGCCGTGTTGGGCCACCGTGCAGATGTAGCGCAATTGCCTGATCGACAGATTCATGGGTGACGCAATCCGGAATGATGTCTGCGTGTTCAAACAATAAATAACACAATTAGCGATAAAAAATATATTTTATGATGGGGTCGGTTTCGGCCTATCGTCGGGATCATGATGGGTTGGGGCCGATGCTCCGCCGGTCCAACAATCTGACCGACGCCGGTCCGCGAAACCAGACTTTGTCCGACCAGACAACGATGTTTTCATGCGCGCAGCATGCGCGACGGGGGGCGACGATGGCGATTTCAGCGACGACGACAGCGGAATACCCAGGCTGGATCAAGATTTGGTTCGGTCTCGATGCGGTGCTGGCCTTGTTCCCGCCGCTCTACTGGGCGGCGAGCGGGCCGCAGCCGGCACCGCTCGGTCTGCCACTGGCGGTGCTGTATTTTTCGGTGACCGGTCTGTGCATCGCGTGCAGCATTGTCGTCGCCTATCTGATCGAGAGCCGCGACGGTAATTTTACGGGTGGCACGCCATGATCATCACCTTCGGTCTGATCGCGGCGTTTTTTGTCCTCGTCATCGCAATCCTGCAGTCCAGCTATCGCAAGGATCGGAATTTCACCGATTACGCGGTCGGCGGGCGTTCGTTCGGGCCGCTCTATCAGGCGATGTCGTTTCTGAACACGTGGTATCCCGGTGCGATTTTCATCGCCTTCGCGGGGCTGACGGTGGCGGGTGGGGTGATCGGGTTCTACCTGCTCTCGTACAGTCTGCTGACCATCGTGCTGATGTATCTGATGGCGCGGCGGGTGTGGATGTGGGGCAAGGCGTTCGACCTGCGCACCCAGGCGGATCTGTTCTCGTTGCGCTACGAATCGCATCATATCCGAACCCTGGCCGGCGTGATCGGCATTATTTCGAGTTTTCCGTGGCTGGTGCTGGGGATGCAGGCGCTCGGGGCGCTGTTTCAATACATGTCGCTGCAGTCGCTGAGTTTCACGACATCCGTGCTGCTCGGCGTGGTAGTGCTGGTGGTGCGTCAGTTCTGGACGATCCGCATGGGGATGCGCGGCGTGGTGATTTCGGACATGGTGCAGGGGATTGCCGCGTATCTGCTCGGCACGGTCATTATCATCGGCCTGCTCGCCTGGCTGGTCGGCGTCAAGCATATCGGGTTCGGCGCGGTCGCGCCGGCGAAATTCGTTATCCCCGGCCAGGGTTCGAAAATGGGCGGGCTCTATCTGTTCGCGCTGGTGTTTACCGGCACGGTCGGCGGTTGGTGCTGGCCGAATATTTTTGTCCGCCTGTTCACCGCCGATGGGGTGCGCAGCGTCAAGCAGGCGGCGGCGTGGGCGATCCCGCTGTCGTTCGTGTTCTGCACGCTGTTTCTGATCTTCTGTCTGCTGGCGTCGGTCTTGCCCGCGGTGGCGGCGCATCCCGATGATGTCTGGTTCATCGCCAGCCAGCAGGCGGGCGGGCTGGTGCTGCTGGCGCTGGCGGGTGTGGTGGTGTTCGCCGCGACGATGGGTAATGTCGATGGCACGATCCAGGCGAACGGCGCGCAGATCGCCAATGATCTGATCGGCAATTACTGGACGCTGAGCCACAAGCAACTGGTGTTCGGTGCCAAGATCGGCATGTTGCTGATCACCGTGCTGGCCGCCTGGACGGCGTGCCTCAAGCTGCCGACGCTGTTTACCCTGGCGGTGATTGCGTATCAGGGGATCGTGCAGCTCGCGGTGCCGCAATTCCTGGGCGTGTTCTGGCGGCGTGGCAACAAATACGGCGCGATCGGCGGCATGGTGGTCGGCTTCGTCACCGCGATCGCGCTGGAGATCGGCTCGCCGGGCTCGATCGGCGCGCTCGATGGCCTGACCTCCGGCGTGGTTGCGCTGGCGCTTAATCTGGTCATCTATGTTGGCTGTGCCTATCTGATTCCACAATCGGAGAGTGAGCGGCGTCGCGTCGAGCGGCTGTTCGCGATGACCAGGGTCGGTGCCGCCGACATCATGGCGCCGGGCGAGGTGGAGGCGGGTGTGGCGATTGCGGAAGCCTGAACGGCATCAAACGGGAGATCGGCACGCGAATGGATATCACCGGCGCATTGAAACCTTACGCAAACCCGCTCGATGACGCCGATGCGGTGTGCCTTATGTCGGCCACGGCGCTCGTCGCCGCATTCCGGGCGGGGCAGCTCTCGCCGGTCGAGGCGGCGCGGGCCGCGCTGGCGCGGGCTGAGCAGATCCAGCCGCAATTCAATGCGTTCACCTTGATCGACCATGAGGGCGCGCTGGACGCGGCGCGGCAGTCCGAAGCGCGCTGGCGGGCAGGGGCGCCGCTTGGGCCGCTCGATGGTGTGCCGGCAACGATCAAGGATATCGTGTGGGTGGCGGGGTGGCAGGCGCGCTATGGCTCGCTGGCGCCATCGCTGACGCCAACGGAGGATGCGCCGGCGGTGGCGCTGCTGCGGGCGGGCGGCTGCGTGCTGTTCGCGCAGACGGCCACGCCGGAATTCGGCTGGAAGGCGCTGACCGACAGCCCGGCGTCCGGCATCACGCGCAATCCGTGGAACGCGGCGCTGACGCCGGGCGGCTCGTCCGGCGGCGCCGCGGTGGCGGCGGCGACCGGGGCGGGCGCGCTGCATCTGGGCTCGGACGGCGGCGGCTCGATCCGGATTCCGGCGGCGTTCACCGGCATCGTCGGCCATAAGCCGACCTTCGGCATGGTGCCGGCCTATCCGGCCAGCGCGTTCGGCACGGTGGCGCATATCGGGCCGATGACCCGCACGGTCGAGGATGCCGCGCTGATGCTCGATGCGATGTCCGGCCGGGATCTGCGGGATTGGTATCAGAACACCCAGGGCTACGCGCCGAGTGCCGGGCAGGCGCCGCGCGATCTGGCGGGTCGGCGCATCGGCGTGTGGGCCGAGCCGGCGCAAGGGGTGGTCGACAAGGTGATCGGCGCGGCGTTTGCTGCCGTGCTGGCGCGGCTCGAGGATGCGGGGGCGGTGCTGGAGCCGGTGCGCCTGCCGGGGGAAGACCTGCTCGGGATGTTCCAGGTGTTGTGGTTCGCCGGTGCGGCGGCGCGGCTGCGGGCGGTGCCGGAGAGCGCGCATGGCGCGATCGACCCTGGGTTCCGCGCGATCGCGGCGATCGGCGCTGGGTATAGCGCGGCGGATTACATCGCGACCAGCGGCAGGCGCGCGGCCTATGGTTCGGCGTTCGATGCGTTGATGACGCGGTTCGATGCTCTGGTTTCACCGGCGACCGCGGTTCTGCCGTTCGCGACCGGGCTCGAAGTGCCGCCCGATCGCGGCATGACGCGCTGGACCGAATGGGCCGGGTTCAGTTTTCCGGTCAATCTGGCGCAGGCACCGGCCTGCGTCGTGCCGTGCGGCATGTCGCCGGATGGGCTGCCGATCGGTGTGCAGTTGGTGGGCGCGCGCGGTGATGATCGGACCGTGCTGGGGCTGGCCGCTGCATTGGCCCCGCAGGGCGCGCTGCCCGCAAATTCAATCCCGACAGGAGCCTTGTGATGACCCGCCCCGCCGCCGTGCCGACCGTGCAGATCGACAACGACATATTCAGGGTGACCGAATGGCGCTTCGCCCCCGGTGCCGCGACCGGCTGGCATCGCCACGGGCTCGATTACGTGGTCGTGCCGATGTCGACCGGGCGGCTGCTGCTGCGCGAGCCGGGTGGTGCCGAGCGCCATGCTGCCCTCACCGCCGGGGTCAGCTACAGCCGCTCGGCCGGCGTCGAGCATGATGTGATGAACGACAATGATGGGGAGTTCGTGTTCATTGAAATCGAGACCAAGCGGACCGAGGGTGACGCGTCCTGACCGCCGTGCCGCCGCCCTTGGGTGAGGCGGATCAGACCCGGCTCGCCGTCGATATCGGCGGCACCTTCACGGATTTCGCGCTGCGCCGCCACGGCGTGGTCACCACCGCGAAAATCCTGACCACGCCGGATGCACCCGAGCGCGCCGTGCTCGAGGGCTTCGATGCGATGCTGGACAGCGCCGGGATCACCCCCGGAGACATCGATCTGCTGGTGCATGGCACGACGCTGGCGACCAATGCGATCATCGAGCGCAAGGGTGCCGTCACCGCGATGATCACCACCGCCGGGTTCCGCGATGTGCTGGCGATGCGCAACGAGAGCCGCTACGACCAGTACGACCTCGGCATCACGCTGCCGGCGCCGCTGATCCCGCGCCATCTGCGCCTGACCGTGCCGGAGCGGATCGATCATGCCGGGCGAATTCTTGCCCCGCTCGATGAGCAGGCGGTGATCGATCTGGTGCCGCGCCTGCGGGCGGCGGGCATCGAAAGTCTCGCGATCGGGTTTCTGCACGGGTTCACCAATCCGGTGCACGAACAGCGCGCGGCCGCGCTGATCGCGGCGGCGTGGCCTGATCTGCCGATCTCGCTCGCCTCGGTGGTCGCACCGGAAATCCGCGAGTGGGAGCGGTTTTCGACCACCGCGGCCAACGCCTATCTGCAACCCTTGATGGCGCGCTACCTGCATCGGCTCGATGCCGGATTGCGCGCACGCGGGCTCGATGCGCCGATGTTCCTGATGCTATCGGGCGGCACGCTGACCACGGTGGAGACCGCCGCGCAGTTTCCGATCCGGCTGGTCGAAAGCGGTCCGGCGGGCGGTGCGCTGTTCGCCGCACGGATCGCGCAGGCCGCCGGGCTCGACCGGGTCGTGTCGTTCGACATGGGCGGCACTACCGCGAAGCTCTGCCTGATCGATGATTTCCGGGCGACCACCGCGCGCAGTTTCGAGGTGGCGCGGATCGGCCGGTTCATGAAGGGATCGGGGCTGCCGCTGCGGATTCCGGTGATCGAGATGGTCGAGATCGGCGCCGGGGGCGGCAGCATCGCCGCGGTCGATCCGCTCGGGCGCGTCACCGTCGGGCCGGACAGCGCCGGGGCCGATCCAGGCCCCGCCTGTTATGGGCGGGGTGGCGCGAACCCCTGCGTGACCGATGCGAACCTGGTGCTCGGCCGCTACGATCCGCTGGGATTTGCGGGTGGCGCGATGCCGCTCGACGATGCCGCCGCACGGCTCGCCCTGCGTACCACGCTCGGCACCAAACTCGACCTGAGCGATGGCATGGCCGCCCTGGCGGTGCTCGAGACGGTCGATGAAGCCATGGCCAATGCGGCGCGCGCCCATGCGATCGATGCGGCGACCAGCCTGCCGGGACGCACCCTGATCGCGTTCGGCGGCGGCGGCCCGGTGCATGCGACGCGGATTGCCGAAAAACTCGGGATCGACCGGGTGCTGGTGCCGCGCCACGCCGGGGTGGGCAGCGCGATCGGGTTTCTGCACGCACCGGTCGGGTACGAGGTGGTGCGCAGCCTGTATCAGCGGCTCGATCATCTCGATCTCGACCTGGTCAACGCCTGGCTCGATGACATGCAGCGCGAGGCGGTCGCGACGGTCGAACCCGGCCGCTTTGGCGCACCGGTCCGCGAGACGCGGAGTGTGGCGATGCGCTACGTCGGCCAGGGGCACGAAATCATGGTCGGATTGCCGCCCCGCCGCCTTGATGCGTCGGATATCATCGCCCTGCGTCATGGTTACGAGGCCGAATATGCGCGAATCTACGACCGGCCGGTGCCGGGATCGGCGATCGAGATGATCAGCTACGTCGTCTCGATCGAGACCATCATGGACGAAGCGGCGGCGCGCCCGGTCGAGCCGGTGCCGCATGACGCGAGCCCCATCGGGCATCGCCTGGTGCGCGACAGTTTCGATGGGAGGGAATCCGATTGGTCGCTCTATGAGCGCGCGGCCCTCGCCCCGGGTGCGCGGCTGCGCGGACCGGCGATCGTGCAGGAGCGCGAGACCTCGACGCTGCTCGGCCCCGGCTGGTCGGGCATGGTGATGGCGCAGGGCTGGATCGACCTCGTGCGGGATGGTGCGGCATGAGTGACGAAGCGGCGCAGCTCACCGCCATCCGCCAGCAGATCATGTGGCGGCGGCTGATCGCGGTGGTCGAGGAACAGGCGCAGGTGATGATCCGCACCGCGTTCAGCACCACGGTGCGCGAGGCGGGAGATCTTTCGGCCGGGGTGTTCGATTGCGCCGGCCGGATGCTGGCGCAGGCGGTGACCGGCACGCCGGGCCACGTCAACGCGATGAGCGAAAGCGTCGGGCATTTCCTGCGAAAATTTCCGGCCGCCACGATGCGCCCGGGCGATCACTACATCACCAACGACCCCTGGCTCGGCACCGGCCATCTGCATGATTTCACCGTGGTGACGCCGGCATTCCGCAACGGCGTGATGATCGGGCTGTTCGCCAACACCGCCCATGTGATCGATGTCGGCGGCCTCGGCATGGGGGCGGAGGCGCGCTCGGTGTTCGAGGAGGGTTTGTTGATCCCGATCGTGCGCTGCTTCGAACAGGGCCGCCCGAGCGAGATTTTTTTCGATATCCTGCGCGCCGGCACCAGGCTGCCGGTCGAATTGGAAGGCGACATCTATTCGCTGTGCGCCTGCAACGATGCCGGGGCGCGACGGCTCAACCAGATGCTCGACGAATTCGGCCTCGATGGGCTGGACCCGCTCGCCGACTTCATTTTCGAGAGCAGCCTGCGCGCGACCGAGGCGGCGATCGCGGCGGTGCCGCAAGGAACCTATCGCGCTCGCATCAATTCGGATGGCTACGAGGCGCCAATCAGCCTCGCGGCCTCGATGCAGGTGGGTGAGGGCAGCATCACGGTCGATTTCACCGGTACCTCGGCACCTTCGTCACGCGGCATCAACGTACCCGCCGCCTATACCCGCGCCTATGCGTGTTTCGGCATCAAGATCGTGATCGCGCCGGACATTCCGAACAACTGGGCCAGCCTGCAACCGTTCCGGATGGTGATCCCTGATGACTGCATCCTGAACGCGCCGCACCCGCGCCCGGTCGCGGTACGCCACGTGATCGGCCAGTTGCTGCCCGATCTGATGATGGGCTGCCTGCATCAGGCAATTCCCGGGCGGGTCGCGGCTGAGGGGTCTTCCTGCCTGTGGAACCCGCCGTTACGCGGCGGCGCGCTGGTCTCAGGGCACGATGCGGATGCGGCTCAGCCGAACCACGCGCCGCTGCCGGATTTTGAGGTCATCACGTTCAATTCCGGCGGCACCGGCGCGCGCCCCGGGCTCGATGGGCTGGACGCGACCGCGTTTCCTTCCGGCGTGCGGACCATGCCGGTCGAAATCACCGAGACGGTCGCGCCCATCGTGTTCTGGCGCAAGGAGTTGCGCCCCGACTCCGGCGGTGCGGGGCGGATGCGCGGCGGTCTCGGCCAGATCATCGAAATCGGCGCGCGCGATGATCAGGAATTCGCCTGCAACGCGATTTTCGACCGGATCGACAATGCGCCGCGCGGGCGCGATGGCGGGCATGAGGGCGCGGCCGGCCGGGTCGGGCTGGTTTCGGGTGCCGCGCTGCGGGCCAAGGGGTTGCAGATCATTCCGCGCGGCGAGCGCCTGCGGCTCGACCTGCCGGGCGGCGGCGGCATGGGCGATCCGGCGCTGCGCGATCCTGCGCATGTCGCTGCCGACGTGCATGATGGCATGGTGACGCGGGAGGCCGCCCGCCTGGTTTACAAAGTCGCGATCGACCCGTCCGGCGCGGTCGATCCGGATGAAACGAGTTCACTGCGCAGCATGATCGAAGGAGATCGAGCCCCATGACGATTGAGACACCAGCCGTAGGACGCCGCACCGTGCTGGGAGCCGCGGTCGGCGCCGCGGCACTGACCTCCGGCCCCGCCCTTGCCGCAGCGCCGCCCGACATTCTGGTCGGCGCGGTCTATCCGCTCAGCGGCAACGCCGCACCCATCGGCAACGATGCGCGCGTGGCGCTCGAAACCGCCGCCGCGATCATCAACGGCCATCACGACGTGCCGATGCTGCTGGGCCAGGGCGGCGGCTTGCCGGCGCTGGGCGGTGCGAAGATCAAGCTGATCTTCGCCGATAGCCAGAACAGCCCGCAGATCGCCCAGAGCGAGGCGGAACGGCTGATCACCCAGGACAAGGTGGTCGCCATCATCGGCAGCTATACCAGTGCCACCGCTGTCACCATCAGCCAGATCTGCAACCGCTACGAAATTCCCTATATCTCGGCGGAGAATTCGGCACCGAGCCTCAGCGAACAGGGGCTCACCTGGTTCTTCCGGCCCTCGCCCACCGATATCGGCTTCACCAAATCGATGTTCGATTTTTTCGCTTGGATCGGGGCCAAGACCGGCCGCAAGGTCCGCACCGTCGCCATCGTGCATGAAAACTCGGTGTTCGGCACCGGCAGCGCGAAAATTCAGGTGGCGATGGCCAAGGTAGCTGGCATCAAGGTGCTGACCGATATCGCCTATCAGGCAAGCACACCCTCCCTCGCGGTCGAGGCGGCGCGGCTGCGGGCGGCGAACGCGGATGTGCTGATGCCCTCGTCGTATACCAACGATGCCATCCTGCTGGTCCGCTCGATGCACAATGTCGGCTACACGCCCAAGGCGATCATGGCGCAGGATGCCGGCTTCATCGACCCCGCCTTCATCGCCGCCGTCGGCCCGCTCGCGGAAGGGGTGATGAGCCGGTCGAGCTATGCGAGCGACGCCGAAAAAACCCGCCCGGCGATTCCCAAGGTGAACGCGCTGTATAAATCGGGCACCAAGGGCAAGGATCTGGACGATCTCTCGGCCCGCGAATTCACCGCGCTGCAAGTTCTGGCCGATGCGATCAACCGGGCCGGCTCGACCAAGAACACCGCCTTGCAGGCCGCGCTCAAAACCACCGACATTCCGGGCAATCAGACCATCATGCCCTGGAAAGGCATCAAGTTCGACGCGACGGGCCAGAACATTCTGGGCAATCCGGTGATCCAGCAATATCAGCACGGCCAGTGGCACACGGTCTTTCCCGCCGATGTCGCGACGGCCGACGCGATCTGGACCATCGGGACTTGATGGCCGCAATCAAGGCCAGGGGCGCATGACGGCGTCCCTGGTGATCCAGGTCGCGATCGGCGGGCTCCTGATGGGGCTGATCTACGCGCTGGTCGCGGCCGGGCTGTCGCTGATTTTCGGGCTGATGAACATCGTCAATTTCGCGCATGGCGAATTGCTGATGGTCGCGATGTACGCGGCCCTGCTGCTGCATGATCATCTGCACGTCGGCCTGCTGCTGCAACTGCCGATCGTGGCCGCGCTGCTGTTCGGCGTCGGGGTAGCGATCTATCGCGGCCTGATATCGCGCGCGCTCGGCGTGCGGTTCAACAGCGGCATGGTGCAGATTTTCATCACCTTCGGCCTGTCGATCTTCCTGGTCGGGCTCGCGCAATTCATGTTCGGCAGCGATTTCCGCACCCTGAACGACGGGGCGATCAGCACGGCGACGGTGGCACGCGGCCCGATCGTGCTGCCGGTGTCGCAGATCGCGGCGGGCGGCGTCTGCCTGCTCGCCTTCGCGGCATTGGCGCTGATCTCGCGCACCGAATTCGGCCGCGCGCTGGAAGCGACGCGCGAGGATCGCGATGCGGTCGCGCTGATCGGGATCGATCGCGATCACATCTTCAGCCTCGGCTGGGGCATCGGCGCCGCGACGGTCGGCATCGCGGGGGTCATGCTCGCGAGTTTCTACTATATCGCGCCGAGCGTGGGCACCAGTTTCGCGGTGATCGCCTATATCACCGTGGCCCTCGGCGGGTTCGGCTCGCTGCTCGGCGCGCTGGTGGCCGGCCTGGTGGTGGGTCTGGTCGAGGCGTTGACCGCCCTGTTCATCGATCCGTCGCTGAAGGAGATCGGCATTTTCGCCCTCTATGTTTTGGTGCTGATGGTCCGGCCGCGCGGCCTGTTCGGCCGGCAATGACCGACGCGGCGGCGCACACCATCGAAACCCGCCGCCGCACCCAGTTGCTGGTCGGCGCCGGCCTGCTGGTGGGTCTGATCATTCTGCCCTTGCTGGTCCCCTCGCCCTACTGGCGCGGCCTGATGGTGCTGGTGCTGCTCTACGCCGGGCTCAGCCAGGGCTGGAACGTGATGGGAGGCTATTGCGGGCAGATCTCGCTCGGCCATGCGCTCTATTTCGGCCTCGGCGCCTATACCTCGACCCTGCTGTTCACCCGGCTCGGCATTCCACCCACCATCGGCCTGGTCGCCGGCGGCGCGCTGGGCGGGGCGGCGGCCCTGCTGGTCGGCTGGCCGTGTTTTCGCCTGAGCGGCCATTACTACGCCATTGCGACCCTGGTGTTCGGCCTGATCGGGTTGCTGCTGATCGAAAATTGGGACTGGGTCGGCGCTGCGGAGGGCATCACCATTCCGTTCCGCCATCAGAGCTGGATCGATCTGCAGTTCCGCATCGCCGTCCTGCCGTTCGACTATGCCATGCTCGCCTACGCTTCCCTCGCGTGGCTGGTCGCCTGGCTGGTCGAAGGCTCGCGCTGGGGCTTCTACTGGCGCGCGGTCAAGGATGACAGCATCGCCTCGCGCAGCCTCGGCGTCCGGGTGTTTCCGAGCAAGATGGCGGCCGCCGCGATCAGCGGTGCGATCACCGGCGTCGGTGGCGCGCTCTATGCGCAATATATCGGCTTCATCGATCCGCCCAGCACGTTCGGCCTGTCGCTCTCGGTGTTGATCGCGCTGCCCGCCGTGGTCGGCGGGGTCGGCACGCTGTGGGGACCGCTGCTCGGTGCTGCCGTGCTGATTCCGGTGCAGCAAATCTCGATCGCCAAGCTCGGCGGCGCTGCCGGCGGGGTCGATCTGATGATCTATGGCGGGCTGATCCTGGTGCTGGCCCTGGTCCGGCCGCAGGGGCTGATCAACCTGTTCGGCATTCGCGGTGCCGCTGGCGATGCGGTGGTCGACAATGGCTGAACCGCTGCTGGAAATCCGCGGGGTCAGCAAATCCTTCGGTGGCGTCGCCGCCAACGTGGACATCAGCTTCAGCGTCACCGCCGGTGAAATCCTCGGCCTGATCGGCCCGAACGGCGCGGGCAAGAGCAGCCTGTTCAACAGCATCGCCGGCGAGGTCACGCCGGACAGCGGCAGCATCCGGCTCGATGGTACGGTGATTTCGGGTCTCGGACCGGTCACCTGTGCGGCGCGCGGCATCGGGCGCACCTTTCAGGTGGTGCGCAGTTTCGAGTCGATGACGCTGCTCGAAAACGTCATGGTCGGCAGTTTCCTCCGCCACCGAAACACCAGCACCGCGATGACCCAGGCGCTCGATGTCATCGGCTTCTGCGGCCTCGCCGCGCGCGCCGACGTGCCGGCGCATGACCTGACCCCGCCCGAGAAACGCCGCCTCGAAGTGGCCCGCGCGCTCGCGACCGAACCGCGCCTGCTGCTGCTCGATGAAATCCTGACCGGCCTGACGCCCACCGAGGCGCAAGCCGGCGTCGACCTGATCCGCGCAGTGCGCGCCCGCGGTGTCACCATCATCATGGTCGAGCACGTGATGGAGGTGCTGCTGCCGCTGATCGATCGCGCCGTGGTGCTCAACCTCGGCCGCAAACTATGCGAGGGCACGCCCCAGTCAGTCGTCCGCAACCCCGATGTGATCCGCGCCTATCTCGGTGACCGGTTTGTCGCCTGAACCCCTCCTGCACGTCTCTCACCTCACCGCCGCCTATCGCGGCCTGCGCGTGCTGCACGGTATCGACATCGAGGTCGCCGCCGGCGAAATCGTCGCGGTGATGGGGGCGAACGGCGCGGGCAAAAGCACCCTGCTGCGCGCCATCGCGGGACAGATGCCCACCGGCGGCACCATCCGCTTCGCAGGCACCGATCTGGCCGATCTGCCCGCCCACCGGATCAACCGGCTCGGCGCAGTGCTGGTGCCGGAGGGTCGGCGCCTGTTCGGCGGCCTTTCGATCGAGGACAATCTACGCCTCGGCGCCTACGCAAGGCGCGGCCCGGACCGGTTCAAACCGCTCGACCTGGTGTTCGAATTGTTCCCCCGCCTGCAGGAACGCCTGAAACAACGCGCCGAAACCCTATCCGGCGGCGAACAACAAATGCTCGCGATCGGCCGCGCCCTGATGACCAACCCACGCCTGCTGATGCTCGATGAACCAAGCCAGGGCATCATGCCGCGCCTGGTCGACGACATCATGGACGCCGTGCAACGGATCAGAGGCCTCGGCGTCACCATCCTGATCGTCGAGCAGCGCCTGGTCGAAACCCTGGCGATCGCCGATCGCGCCTACGTGCTGCAAACCGGCCGCGTCGTCATGGCCGGCCCCGCCGCCACCATCGCGGCGAACGCCGACGTCAGGCGAGCGTATCTTGGCATGTGATGGCGGCTGGTTTTGAGTGGTGCTTGAAGTAAGCAAGATCAGGGGGCGTTGCCCCCCGAACCCCCCACTAAGGGCTCAGCCCTTAGAACCCGCTAGTTTTAGGGGTAGGGAGGGCGGCTGCCGGACCTTGAAACGGTATGGTCTGGACGCCCTCCCTACCCCTAAAACTAATGGATTTTAAAGGCTCCGCCTTTAACGGGGTCCAGGGGCAGAGCCCCTGGCCTTGCTTCCTTCAAGGCCACACCCAAAGGCGGCCGATATGGCGGGCGAGTTCATGCTGTTCTGTCAGCGCAACCCGAAGCCGTGTCCGGTGCTTGCCATTACCGCGCCGGGCGAGGTTGGTCTGCCGCAACTGGGTGCCGATATCGATCTGCGGACCGATCTGCCGGGTTATCGGGTCTGGCAGCATGGCGCGCTGGTGGCGGAGCCGGATGATCTGGCGGCGTATTGGCGCGATGATTTGGTCGCTTTCGTGATCGGTTGTTCCTACACGTTCGAGACGGCGCTGCGGGCCGCGGGCATCGGGCTGCGTCATGTCGAGCAGGGTACTGAGGTGCCGATGTACCGCACCTCGATCGATTGCGTGCCGGCCGGCCGCTTCCATGGCAGGCTGGTGGTCTCGATGCGGCCGCTGAAGCCACAGGATGCGATCCGCGCGGTGCAGATCACCAGCCGCTACCCCGCCCTCCACGGCGCACCCGTGCATATCGGCCTGCCAGGCTCGATCGGCATCGAGGATCTCGACCAGCCGGACTACGGTGCGAAAGCGCTGATCCGGCCCAATGAACTACCGGTATTCTGGGCTTGCGGTGTCACCCCCCAATCGGTGCTCGCCGCCAGCCGCCTGCCTTTCGCGATCACCCATCGGCCGGGGCGGATGCTGGTGCTTGATGTTGCGGATGAGCAGTATGCAATTATGTGACGAAGGCTAAGTAAAGGCGTTCTTTTTTGTAAAAAAGAACACTGCCGTCCGGCTTAGCCGGGATTGTTAGCATATAACAGTTTGATTTGATTTAGTTTTCCGGCATTTTGTGGGTGGTGTCGATTTGAATTTTGATCTGGCACTTTTCGGTTTGGACCGAGGAGTCGCCCGTTATGAACACCGGCAAG
>NZ_NCJX01000108.1:0-10205 GCF_002282635.1 Acidiphilium sp. 34-64-41
CGCTGGATGTTCTCCACAGATCAGGCAAGAGTGAAGATGGCCAAATCCTACCCCACGCCATCAATCAAGGAGTCGTAATCACTGCGACGGGACACTAGTAAAGCTTAGGTTAAAAACATTTTTCTTCTTTTTTATGCATGGACGCGTGAGTTCCGCCGGTGGTCTTTGTATAGAAATATCTCATTTGATCGGCTGCGGCTTGCGCGGTCATCGCCAAGGGACCATAGTAAGGCGGTTTAGGTCAGGCAGCGTCGATTCGCTTTAGCCATCGATCAGGCCCACACCAAACGGCCGTCGTTCATCATTTTCGCCGGTCAGCACTCTATTCCAGATCATAACGAGGTATTTCTTTGCTCAACGAGCCCGACGAGGCTGAAGTTTCCGACGAGGTTACCGAAGCCCGCATCCGCCGTTCACTCGGCCTCATGTCATCACCGACCCCTGCGAACAATCATTCGAATACCAGCAGCCAGACCCATGGTTCGGGCGGCGGTAATTTGGGTGGTGCGATCCAGCGGCGCCGTTTTGTGCGCGACGGCGAAGTGCCGGTGACGATTCTGCATCCGAAATCGGACGCTGAAAATCGCCATGCCGCCGCCCTTGCCGACATGACACGGCAACGCGATACCGAACGCGCCGCGCGGTTGCGGGCCGAGCAATCGCTGCACGACGCGCAGGTGATGATCCAGACGCTTCAGACACGGATTGCTCACGCCGAAATCGCCAAATCCGAAATCGCTCAGGCGGAAACGGCGTTCGCTGAGGTGGCACGACCCGAGCCGGCCCCCGCGCCTGCGGCGATATCGGTTCCGACCTTGGCGGCACCCGAGGTTGAGCCGGAGGTCCTGCCGGTGACGAACGCGCAGCCGGTTGAGGCGCACCCCGCACCGCCGCGTCAGACCCGATCGCGCCGTGCCAAACCGCCGGTCGCGGCCGAGTCCGAGGAACCGACGCCGGTCAAATGGTGGCGGTGAGGATCTGACGCGCGGCGAGCCGACGCCGGTCATGCCCAAGGCTGGAACGCCCGGTGCGCCGGTCGCCAAGGTGCATATGACGCCGGAGGGGCATCGCCGCCTCGAGGCGGAACGTGCGGCCTTGCGGGAAGATCGGCACAAGATTGTCGCCATCGTCGCCTGGGCGGCGAGCAATGGCGATCGGAGCGAGAACGCCGATTACAAGGAAGGCAAGCGCCGGCTGCGCGAGATCGACCGGCGGTTGGGGTTTATTGCGCAACGCCTCGATGATGCCGAAATTGTTGGTCCGGCCGCTCAGACCCAGCGCGATCGCGTGTTTTTCGGTGCCACGGTTACTTATACGACGGAAGATGAGCGGGATATGACCGTCCGCATCGTCGGGGTCGATGAAGCGGATATGAGCCAGTCGACCGTGAGTATTGCCTCACCGGTTGCGCGCGCTCTGCTGCGCGCCCGCTGCGGCGATGAGGTGGTTATCCAGACGCCCAATGGCCCGCAACTTGTGGAAATCCGCCGCATCGATTACCCGGACCCGGTTTGACGACCGGTTGAGGTCCGTAATGATCCGGTGGGTCAGCGCATCGCCAGGTTTTCCTGGCGTGGTCCGATCAGGAAGCAGGATTGGTGGCGGCGTTGCAGTAAGGTGCAGGTGGCATGGGCGGCCGCTCGGCGTGGATCAACAGGGCCTGGCGTTTCGCCATCGCGTAATTGTCGTAAGCGCCGATCTGCGCGGTCCAGCCGGGGATCATGTCCTGCGTGACGTGGCCGGAGCGCATCACGATATTGCGGATGGTGACATGGCGCTGTGCCACGGTCACCAGAACGCGGCGGGCCGCGGGCTGGCGCACCGGGGCGGCTGCGGCGAACATCGGGTGGGTGGCCTGGGGGTGGGTGGCCTGACGCGTCTGGCGGATGGTGGCGGCATCGGCGGTTGGCATGATCGCGGGCAGGGCTTTGCGGAATGCGATGATCGGGCCGGTGCCGGCACCCTCGGCCGCGAAGCCCTGGTCGAGCAGGTGGGCCATTGTGTGGTAGGCCACACTCCAGCCGCGGGCGTGGAGCTCGACGCCGATCAGCATGTGGCCATCGCGCACGGCGGCGGTGACCAGGTTGAAGCGGGCGAGGTCGGTATAGCCGGTCTTCATGCCGATGGCGCCGGGGTAGAGTTTCAGCATGCCGTCGATATTGGGGATCGGCCGGCCTTCGAACATGAAGCTCGCGACCGAGAACAGGTAGCGGTATTGCGGATAGGTGAGCAGGATGTGGCGGGCGAGCACGGCCATATCGTAGGCATCCGTCACCTGGCCGGGGTTGGGCAGGCCGGAGGGGTTGTAGAATTGGGTGTGCAGCATGCCGAGGGCGTGGGCGCGTTCGGTCATGGCGGCGGCAGCGCGGCTGATGCTGCCGTTGCCGAGATATTGGCCGAGCGCGGTTGCGGCATCGTTGGCGGACAGGGTCGTCATGCCGAGCATGGCCTGGCGGACCGTGATGGTCTGGCCGGGCACGAGGTTGAGCTTGACAGGCTGCACATTGGCGGCGGCGGCGGTGACGGGAATGGTGGTATCGGGCGAGAGGCGGCCGGCGCGCAGATCGTGGAAGGCGAGATCGAGCGTCATTAGTTTGGTCAGGCTGGCGGGGAAACGTTCGGTATAGGGGTTGTTCTGCGACAGGATTTTGCCGGTGGTGGCATCCATCACGATCCAGTCGGTGCCGGGCGAGACCGGGCCATAGCCGGCCGGGAAGGCCTGGGCGGGGGTGATGGATTGCGCGGCGATGACACCGAGCCCGAGCGCCATGGCCATGAAACGCTTGGCTGTTGACGCAACCCAGAGCTGCAAACCGCCACCTGACATTCCGTACGCTCCCACTCGTGAACAATCGCTGACAAACTGGTAGGATAAAACAGTCCGAAATGTCTACCCGAAATTCGTATATTTAATAAAAAAACCAATTGGTTAACGAATAGTGTTACCAGATCGGAAGGGGTGGACGGCGCATTATTGGCCGGCATCAGGGCGCTGCCGATGGTCGGGCGGGGTAAATTGTTCATGTTGCACCGCACAAAAAACAATTGACGCGCTCAGTTGATCGGCCTATCTCGATCATGCTGCACTGCGGTAAACGTGGTGTGGCGAAACGCCGGTGCTTCTGTCGGCCCATTGGGCGAGGAGGCATCGGGCGACTAGAAATTGGGCGGTCGTGCTTTGACCTGAGCAACGGACGCACCGCCGACGGAACCATGTTGGGTCCGCAGGAACCGCAACCGATTGAGAAGGATATGATCATGACTGCCAAAACGAAATCAGCCGACCTGGTTCAGACCGCCGCGACCGAGGCGATGACCGAGACCAAGGCGCAGGTAACCGCAGGGTTCGAAAAGACCCTCAGCACAATGAAGGACGGCATGGAAAACGCAGCGAAGGGCTTTGAGGCTCAGCAGACCAAAATGAAGGAAAGCATGGCCAAGGCGATGAAGACGACCGAAGACATGGTTGCCTTCAGCAAGGGCAACATGGAAGCCTTCATGAAGGCCAGCCAGATCTTCACGACCGGCCTGCAGGGTCTTTCCAAGCACATTGCCAGCAGCACGCAGGCTTCGGTTGAAGAGACCGTTGCGATGACGAAGGCGATTGCCGGCGTCAAGTCGGTCAAGGAAGCGGTCGATCTGCAGTCCGGCTTCACGCGTTCGATGATGGAAAAGGCGATGGCCGATACCAGCAAGCTCACCGACGCTTCGATGAAGCTGACCGAGCAGGCGATTGCGCCGCTGACCGCGCGGATGACGCTCGCCGTCGAGAAGTTCGGCGCCGCTCTCTGATCATGGCGCGATGGCGCGGCGGAATTGCGTGGCGCCACGCGACCTGATGTTAAAGCGGGCGAGCCGGAGACGGTTCGCCCGTTGTTGTTTCGGACGGTTGTATTCAGATTTCGATTGACACGTGCGGGATGCGTGACATCCGGCCCGTGCCGGACTAGGACATCGGCGCACGACGCGATGGGATTGGAACATCATGAGTGATTTCAGACGGAAGGACGATGCCGGGTTCGGCCTCGACACCGACACGCGGATCAAGCCACAGCGGCCGCCGCTCTATAAAGTGATGATGCTGAACGACGATTATACGCCGATGGAGTTCGTGGTTCACGCGCTCGAGCGGTTTTTCGGCAAGAGCCGCGATGAGGCGGCCGAGATCACCGTGCACATCCACCGCCGTGGCGTGGGCGTGTGCGGGGTGTTCACCTATGACATCGCTGAGACCAAGATTACCCAGGTGATGGATCTGGCGCGCGAGAACCAACATCCGTTGCAGTGCACGCTGGAACGCGAATAGCTCGGGTTGGCATGCCGCAGGATCGGGCGGGGCGCGGTGCCATGCATTGCCCCGTCAAGTCATGCAGGATGTGCACTGGTCATTGTTTGCGAAAGCGACTATAGAGGTTTCACGGCGCTTTTTTTCGGTCCGGGTTGCTGCGTGCCTTTGTGCGATTTTCGCATTCGACACCTCCCCACGTTGAAGAGTTTCCTGGCTCACACAGTGTGAGTCGCCGTTCGTTGGTTTAGTTGGAGAGTTGTTATGTCGACAGGTACGGTTAAGTGGTTCAATGCGACCAAGGGCTACGGTTTCATTCAGCCCGATGATGGTTCGAAAGATGTGTTCGTGCATATTTCGGCCGTCGAGCGCTCGGGTCTCGGCCGTTTGAACGAGGGCCAGAAGGTCCAGTACGAAGTTCAGCGCGGCCAGCAGGGCAAGATGTCCGCTGAGAACCTCAAGGCCGCCTAATCCGGTCCGAAGGTATTGAAAAAGCGTCGCCTTGTGCGGCGCTTTTTTTTTGGCTTTTAGGGTAGGGTAGCGAGCGCTTCTTTTTTGTAAAAAAGAAGCAAAAAACTTTTTGACTCCGGGGCACGGGCGGTTTCAAAGGCGCGGGCCCAGATTAACAAAGTTTTTTTTGCTTCTTTTTTGTTCACAAAAAAGAAGACCTTACCTTGCCTGTTTGGCTCCGGTTGACATGCAAGGACCGAGGGCAGACATCATGAGCCACACGATCTTCTGCTGGAGTCCCCGTCATTTCGAGTGAAGCCCATGATACGGCGCTGAGCCAGACGCCTGAGCAGATTCTGCACACGATTTTTGGCCACGGCGGGTTTCGGGGCCAGCAGGCCGAGATTGTCTCGCATGTGATCGGCGGGGCGGATGCGATCGTGCTGATGCCGACCGGCGGTGGTAAATCGGTGTGTTATCAATTGCCCGCTTTGTGTCGGCCCGGCGTCGGCATTGTGGTGTCGCCGCTGATCGCGCTGATGCGCAATCAGGTCGAGGCGCTGCGCCAGTTGGGTGTGCGGGCCGCGGCGCTGAACTCCAGCCTCGATGCGGCCGAGCGCAGCCGGGTGCGGGCGGATTTGCGCGCCGGGCGGCTCGATTTGCTGTATGTCGCACCGGAGCGGCTGGTTTCGGCCGATTTCATGGACATGCTCGATGCGGTGCCGATCGCGCTGTTTGCGATCGACGAGGCGCATTGCATCAGCCAGTGGGGGCATGATTTCCGGCCGGAATATCTGCAACTGGCTACGTTGGGCACGCGGTTTCCCGGCGTGCCGCGCCTGGCACTGACCGCCACGGCCGATCCGCAGACGCGCGAGGATATTCGCCGCCGGCTCGACCTGGGTGCGGCGCGGTTGTTCCTCGCGAGTTTCGACCGGCCGAATATTTTTTATAATATCGCGCTCAAGACCGAGCCGAAGAAGCAGTTGCTGGCGTTTTTGAAGACGCATCCCGGCGAGAGCGGCATTGTTTACTGCCTCAGCCGCGCGACGGTGGAGGAAACGGCAGCCTGGCTGCGGGCGCAGGGGATCAACGCGCTGGCCTATCATGCCGGGCTCGATGCCGGGACGCGCAACCGGCATCAGGATGCGTTTCTCGCGGACGAGGGATTGGTGCTGGTCGCGACGATTGCGTTCGGCATGGGGATCGACAAGCCGGATGTGCGGTTTGTCGCGCATCTCGATCTGCCGTCGAGCCTGGAGGCGTTCTATCAGGAGACCGGGCGGGCCGGGCGCGACGGCATGCCGGCCGAGACGCTGCTGCTGTATGGGCTGCAGGATGTGACGCTGCGGCGCCGGATGATCGATCAGGGCGACGCGCCGGACGAGGTCAAGCGGGTCGAGCGCAGCAAGCTCGATGCGCTGCTCGGCGTGTGCGAAACCGCGGCCTGCCGGCGGCGGGCGATTCTGGCGCATTTCGGCGAAACGCCGGCACTGACCTGCGGGCATTGCGATAATTGCGCGACGGCGGTGGAAACCTGGGACGGCACGTTGGCGGCGCGCAAGGCGCTGTCGGCCATGTTGCGGACCGGGCAGCGGTTCGGCGTCGGGCATCTGACCGATGTGCTGCTGGGGGTGGCGACCGAAAAGATCGTGCGGTTCGGGCATGACAAGCTGCCGACCTTTGGCGTCGGCACCGAACTCGACCGCAAGGGCTGGGCTTCGGTGTTCCGCCAGATGGTGGTGCACGGCATTGTCGCGGTCGATCATGAGCAGTTCGGCGCGCTGTGCACCACGGCGTTGTCCGGCCCGATTTTGCGTGGGGCGGAGGTGGTGCACTTCCGGCGCGATCAGGCGAGCACGAAATCGGCCGGCGCGCGGACGCGGCCGGCGGCGCGCACGATGCTGGATGCCGGTGCTGAGCCGGTGTTCGAGGCGCTGCGGGCGACGCGCAAGCAACTGGCGACGGCGCAGGGCGTGCCGGCCTATGTGATTTTTCATGACAGCACGCTGATGGCGCTGGCGACCAAGCGGCCGCGCAGCCGGGCGGAGCTGGAGGCGATTCCCGGCATGGGGCGCAGCAAGATCGACCGCTACGGCGATGACGTGCTGGCGGCGCTGGCCCAGGCGCAGGGATAGGCCGCGACCTGCGGCACGTGATATATTGGCAAAACGATAATTTAGCGATATTCTAAGTGTCAGCCCTCGATCTCCCGTTGTGGGGATGTTCACGGTCTCGCGGGCCGGTCGATAAGGAAACAGCATGACACTGCCGATTGCATCCGATGCGGTCCATCCGCCGCAACTGCATGATGTTGCTCCGGATTTTCGGGCGCGCACCACGATGGGGATGCGCTCGCTTTCGGATTATCGGGGGCAGTGGGTGTTGTTTTTTTCGCATCCGGCGGATTTCACGCCGGTGTGCACCAGCGAATTCGTCGCCTTGGCCCGGGCGGCGGAGCGGTTTGCGGCGCTCGATTGTGCGTTGCTCGCGCTCTCGGTGGACAGTCTTTATTCGCATCTGGCGTGGCTGCGCAGTATTCGGGTGCAATTCGGCGTGGACATCGGGTTTCCGATCATTGAGGACCCTTCGATGGTGATTGCGCGCAGTTTCGGCATGGTGCCGCCGCAGGCGCCGGATACCGCGCTGGTGCGCGCGGTGTTCGTGATCGATCCGATCGGGATCGTGCGGGCGATTTTGTGGTACCCGATGACGACGGGCCGCAATGTCGAAGAACTGCTGCGCCTGGTGGCGGCACTGCGGACCAGCGATGCGCATCATGTTTCGACGCCGGCGAACTGGGTGCCCGGGGAGGACGTGATATTGCCGGCGCCGCAACTGGCGGCGGCGCTCGATGAGCCCGGCTTTGCCGGCGAGGATTGGTATTACCGCACCGGGCCGTTGCCCGATGCGCGCACGCCGAAGGCAAAGCCGGCATGAGCGGCGCGGGGGCGGCGACGATCGATGTGGCGAAGGCGGCGCTGGTGCTGCGCTCGCTCGCCAATGCGGTGCGGCTGCGCATCGTGCTGCATCTGCTGGGCGGCGAACAGGCGGTGGGGGATTTGGAGACCGCGCTCGATATCCGCCAGCCCAATCTGTCGCAGCAACTGGCCGAATTGCGCGATGCCGGGCTGGTGGTGGCGCGGCGGGATTCGCGGGCGATGATCTACAGCATTGCGGATGACGAGCAGAAACGCCTGATCGAGGCGCTGTTGGTCGGGTTCGGCGGCGAACCGCGCGACCCGGTTGCGCCGTCGGTACGGAGCGACACGCCGCGCCCTGACGCCAGCAACCGGCAGGTGGCAATGTTCGCAACAGTGGGCCCGAGCCGGCCGTAAGGCCGCGGGGTCAGCCGGACAGCGCGATCGACTGGCCGATGGTGGCGGGGTCGGCCAAGGCGGTGAGGATGTAGCGCGCGACATCCGCCCGGCCCATGGTTTGTTTGCCGAGCGCGCCGGTCGGGCTCGCGGTATAGGTTCCGGTGGCTGGCTGGTCGGTCAGGCCGACCGGCTGCACCAGGGTCCAGTCGAGGCTGGAAGCGCGCAAGGCGGCCTCCTGGCGCTCCTTGTCCGCCATGTGTTCGCGCAGGACCAGGCTGTAGAAGATTTTGAACATCAGCGGCGATTTCGTGCGCGTCGCGCCGATGCCGAACGCGGTGACGCAGACGACGCGCCGGACGCCGGCCGCCTGCATCGCGGCGATGATGTTGATGGTGCCGGTTTCGCAGACATCGCGCGGCGTGGTGCGCTTGGCGCCGAGCAGCAGGGCGAACGGGTTCTGCGAATTGCCGAGGCTGATCACCACCCGGTCATGCCCCGGCATGGCGGCGGCGACATCGGGGGGGTTCATGACATCGCCGGTGACGAGCGCAACGCCCGCCTGCTCGGTCAGACGGGCGGGGTTGCGGACAAAGGCGGTGACGTCATCACCCTCGGCACGGAGCAGGCGGATGACAGCGGCACCGGTGCCGCCGGTTGCGCCGAACACGATGGTTTTCATGGGATATCCTCTATGCCGATCTGGTGGATATGGCGATGCCCGGTTGGAGCGGAAGTTTTTTGCGGTGCTTCTTCAGAAACCCGGTGCGTGGGATGAAACTCAAGGTATAGTAAATTTTCTACTATAGGTTGGGTTACATGATCCGGTTGTTCGGAACTCTGGCCATCGCGCTGTTGTGGTGTGGCATCGCGACGGCGCAACTGCCGCCGGTGTTGCGCGATGGTTTGAACGTGGCGCATTGGTTTCGCTATCCGGCCCGATCGGGCGCGGCGGATTTGTGCTGCGATCTGTCATCGGGGACGCTGCGGCAGTTGCGCGCGGCGGGGGTGCGGTTTCTGCGTTTGCCGGTGCAACCGGCGCTGCTGCGTCAACCGGGCGCCTTGCAGGCGTTGCAGGCGGCGGTGCGGCGCGTGCTCGCTTCGGGGTTGGGCGTGGTGGTGGTGCCGACGCCGTTGCGGTGGAATGCTGGCGATCCCGCGCTCGATCGCGCGGGGCTGGTGGCGTTCTGGCGGCTGGTCGCGCCGGTTCTGGCTGGATTCGGGTCCTCCCGCGTGTTTCCGGAGGTGATGAACGAACCGGTGTTGACCGATCCGGCCGCGTGGCCGGCCATGCAATTGGGCGTGCTTGCGGTGATTCGGCGTAGCCTGCCGGGTTCCACGGTGATTGTGACCGGGGCCGATTGGGGCGGCATCGATGGTTTGCTGAAACTGCCGCCGATTGCCGATCAGCGGGTGATCTATAGTTTTCATTTCTATGAGCCGGCGGTGCTGACCGCGCTGGCGGCGTTCGACCCTGGGCTTGAGCGCCGGGTGCTGGCGCGGTTGCCGTTTCCGGTGAGTTCGGTGGCGGCGTGCGATGCGATCGGCGGTGATGCGCGGACGGCGGCGGTGGTGCGTTATTATTGCGCCGGGCGCTGGGATGCGGCGGCGTTGGCGAAGCGGATCGGCATGGTCGGGGCCTGGGCGGCCCGCCATCATGCCAATGTTCTGGTCGGTGAATTCGGGGCGGCCGCGGCGCTGAATGTGCAGGCGCGGCGGGAATGGCTGAGCGCGGCGCGGGGTGCGTTCGTTGCCAACGGGTTTGGCTGGGCGCTTTGGGGGTATGATGATCCGATGGGTCTGAACGTGTCGCCGATGGCGCATGGCGTGGCGCGGCTCGATCCTGGTGTGATGCGGGCGTTGGGGTGGCGGTGACCACGCCAAGGCGCGCGACAGGGTTGGTCAGATCAATGGTTCGGTAAACCGCGCCCGATCATGGGGCGGCGCAAAAGGCTCCGGCCAGAACTCGACGAGTTTCATGATTTTGCCGCCGGCGAGGCTGAAAAACGAGATCGCGCGCCCCTGTTGGACGCCATCGGTCACGGAGACGTCTGATACCAACCTGCCTATCCAATGACCGCTTTGATCCAGTCTCGTTGTGTGATCGAAGCGATTTGTTTTGGCATCTGCATGAGCTTGTTCCAGGCGTTTCG
>NZ_NCJX01000109.1:0-8736 GCF_002282635.1 Acidiphilium sp. 34-64-41
GGCCCAAGCGCATCCGCAAACCAAAGCGCCAGCCCAGCTTCATGGACCAATACAAAATCAACCCCGACGGCAGCATCGACTTCACGCAAGAACAACTCCACGAAATCCTCGGCCCACCCCCACCGCCCGTGCCACCCTGGCACCAGCCCTTCGTGCCGTCCTTCAACGTCAAAAAACTCTGGCGGAAAGGGCCATGATTTCGCACGCCTTATTTGTTACGATAACGCAACGACAACCACGAAAGACTAGGAAAGCACTTCTTTTTTGTGAACAAAAAAGAAACAAAAAAAACTTTGGTCATTTGGGCCCGTGGCGGTGGAAACGCCCGTGCCCCAGGGTCAGAAAGTTTTTTGCTTCTTTTTTACAAAAAAGAAGCCTTCCCGCCCCCACCCGAGCGAAACGATCGCACCCAACCGCTACCCGGCAACGATTTGCGAACAAAAACTGTCAGGAAATTTTACACATTGGGAGAAACGCTTTGCAGTTTTTTCTATATCTCGTTATAATAACTCAATATTTTTTATTGGCATGAAACATGCTTTAATCTAACCCACAGTGAGTTCCACTGCAGAATTCTTGTCGTTTACGGAGTCCAGCATGTCTTTCAAAACCCTTCTTCTCACCGGCTCGGTCGCTGCCGCGATCCTCATGTCGAGCAGCTCAGCCTTCGCCGGCGCCAACCTCCTGACCAATGGCTCGTTCGGCAGCGGGTTCAGCGGCTGGACCCTGTCCCCCCAAGTCAACACGACCAGCAACGAAGTCGTCATCGCCACCGATAACGTGCCGAACAGCTACCCGACCGGCGCCTACGGCCAGGCCGTCGCGAACGATATGCTGACCACCGGCAGCCCGGATGCCAGCAGCGGTTACGCCGCCTATTTCTCGACCGATACCGGCACCCAGACCTTGTCGCAGACCATCGCTCTGAACGCCGGCACCTACAGCATCGGGTTCGACGTCTACGTACCGGCCAACGGCTACGGCAACCCGAACGACGCAACCTTCAGCGGCACCGTCGCCGGCACCAGCCTGATCTCCGATGCCAGCGTCGCTGCGATCGGTAAGGCCGATGGCACCAATACCTGGACGCTCGTTTACGGTACGGCCAACATCGCGACCGCGGGCAATTACGCCGTCGATTTCTCCTTCACCGGATCAGGCGTCACCGCCAAAGACATCCTGGTCGATCGCGTGTTCGTGATCCCCGGCACCGTCAACGTGCCGGAACCCGGCTCGCTCGCCCTGTTCGGCACCGCGCTGGTCGGCCTCGGCCTCGTTCTGCGTCGCCGCAACCGCGCCTGAAACCACGATTAGGCTAAAATGGGTGGGGACCCAACGCCTCCGGTTCACCGGAGGCGTTTTCGTTTCCATTGCATTGACGACCGCGCGGCCGCCCGATAGCCCCGCTGCATGAACCCCAGCAACCCACCCCGCTTTACCATCCGCGCCGCCCGGCCGGACGATGCCGCCGCAATCACCGCGCTGCGAAACCTGCCCGGCGTGCGGCACGGCACCCTCGCACTGCCGTTCAGCCAGACCGCCACCAGCGTCGCCTTTCTCGAAAAGCTCGGACCCGATAATCACCTCGTCGTGGCCGAAAGCGGCACCGAACTGGTCGGCACCGCCAGTCTCAACCGCTACACCGGCCGGCGCGCGCATGTCGCCGGCCTCGGCATCAACGTCGCCGATCCCTGGCAAGGCCAGGGTGCCGGCGCCGCGCTGCTGGCTGCGCTGATCGATCTGGCCGACAACTGGCTGGGCCTGGTGCGGATCGAACTCAACGTATTCACCGACAACCGCCGCGCCATCGCGCTCTACGAAAAATTCGGCTTCGTGACCGAAGGATGCCAGCGTGCCTATGCGCTGCGCGATGGCGTGCTGATCGATTGCCTGTCGATGGCGCGACTCCACCCCGCCCCGTCGCCATGAAAACCGCCGCACGGCACGCCGGACCGCTCCTCGGCCTGATCGTGCTGCCCTGCCTTGCGAACCTTTTGCTGATCCTCGGCATCATGCATGCCGATCCCGCGCTGTTCTATCGCGGTCTCACCCTCGGTCTGCACACCGGCCCGTTCCCAGCACCCGGCTCACCGACCTGGGCGGACCCGACCATCGGCCTGATCACCCAGGCGCAAGGCATGTTGAGCGCGAAGGACTGGCTCGCCGGCATCATCCCCTGGTGGAACCCCTATACCGGGGTCGGCATGCCGCTCGCGGCCGAAATGCAGACCTTGTCGTTCTTTCTGCCCTTCGTTCTCCTGCTTCGCCTCACCCATGGCTGGCTGATCCTGCGGCTGGTGCTGCAAAGCCTCAGCGGCGCCGCGCTCTATGCCCTGCTGCTCGACCTTGGGACCACGCGGTTCGCCGCTTTCGTCGCCGGTGCGCTCTACGGGCTGAGCGGCATTTTCTTCCTGGTGCCGCACGCGGCCGGCCCGCTGCCGTTCATGCCGCTGCTGCTACTCGGCATCGAACGCGCCACGCGCGCCGCCCGAACCCACACCCCGCGCGGCTGGGGTCTGATCGCTTTCGCGACCGCCGCGATGATCTATGCCGGCTATCCGGAAACCGCCTATTTCGGCGGCCTGCTCGCGGCGGCGTGGACGCTGCGCGCCCTTGCCCTGGCAGGTGCGGATCGCATCCGCCTCGCGGGCAAGATCATGGTCGGGCTGATCCTCGCCCTCGCCCTCGCCGCCCCCTTGCTGATCCCCTTCGCCGATTACGTGCGGATATCCTACTACGGCCCGCATGACGGATATTTTTCCCTCATCGCGTGGCCCGCCTCGGCCATGCTGTCGGTGTTGCCCTTCATGGTCGGCCCGATCGCAGGACCGATCCCCCCCGCGCTCGCCGCCACCGCATCCGGCCCGATCGACAATGCCTGGTGGCAGACCGGCACCTGGTTCGGCATCATCGCCATCGCCATCGCGCTGATCGCGATCATCCCACGCCACCGCGAACGCGGCCGCGCGATCATGCTCGGTTGCATCATCGCGTTCGGGATGCTCCGGATCGAAGGGATCGATCTGGCGCGCAAGGCGTTCAACCTGATCCCCTTCGTCGGCACGACGGATGCGATCCGCTTCGTCACCCCGGCACTCGACCTCGCCCTGCTCATCATGGTCGGCCTCGCGCTCGATCACTGGCAGCGCCGCGGTGCCCTGCCCCGCCGCACCGCCGCGATCGCCGGGGCCATCGGCCTCGGCCTGATCCTGATCGTCACCCTGCCCCACCGCACCCAAGTGCTGGCCTGGTACCACGCGAGCCAGTTCGACCACCGCTTCGCCCTGATCGCCTGCGGCACCGAACTCGCCGCCGCACTGGCCTGCCTCGCGATCATGACCAAACGACCAAGCCGGCCCGCCACGATCATGCTCGCACTGCTCGCACTGGGCGACGCCACGGCCACCATGGCATCCGGCCAGGCCGCCGCCGCATGGTCGAGCGAACAGGCGACCGGCGGCATCCGCTTTCTGCAAGCACACCAAGGACTCGGCCGGTTCTTCACGCTGGGACCGTTCGGCCCGGATTATCCCGCCGCCGATCGCCTCGCCTCGATCAACACCAACCAGTTGCCGGTCGCCGCCGCCTGGATCGACTTCGGCAATACCGCCCTCGGCCTGCAACCCGCCGCGCCGCTCGCCGCCCAGGCCGCGTCCCTGCGCAGCCACCTCGCTGCCTTCCGTGCGATCGGCGTCACCGCCATCCTGACCCCACCGGGCCTCGATCCGTTCCGCGACAGCACGCGCCTGATGCTCGATGCCACCAACGTGCCCGGCGCTTCGCTCCAGGGTAGCGCGACAATCCAGGGCAGCCTGCCGGCGAGCACGCCGGTGCCCGAGCGGATCAGCACCATCGGCGTCCAGATCGGCACCTATGACGGCGCCTCGACCGGCCCATTGAATGTCACGCTCTGCGCCGGCAGCAACTGCGCGACCGGCGAAGCCAGCCTCGATCACGCCGCCGACAACGCGAGCCTGCCGATCGCACTGGACCATCCGCTGCGCATCCCGCCCCACACGGCGCTGCACTACAAATTCACCCACCCATCCGGCAACGCCGTCGTGCTCTGGATGGGCCGGATCGCCGGCACCACCATCACCGCGCCACATCTGCGCTTCGATGCGCCGCAGCCGAACCCGGCGCCGCGCCTGATCTACCGCGACCGTGCCATGTGGATCTACCGTCTGCCCGGCGCCGCGCCCTTCTACACAGCACCCGGCTGCACGATCACCAACGCCAGCCTGAACCGCGTCACCACCGATTGCGCAGCACCCGCAACGCTGATCCGCCGCGAAGCCTGGTTCGGCGGCTGGCACGCCATCATCGGTTATCACCCCGTCATCATCGCCCGGCACGGTCCGTTATTCCAGGCGATCGCGCTGCCCGCCGGGCGCAGCCGCATCCGGTTTTTCTACCGCCCGCGCCACACACGCCTCGCCTGCCTGCTCGCGCTGGCCGCCCTCGGTCTCGCGCTGATACTGCAAACAAGCGCCCGGCTTGGCGGCGGCGGGCGCGCACGCCTATAAACCCGCATGTCGCATAACAGCTTCGGCCATCTGTTCCGTGTCACCACCTGGGGCGAAAGCCACGGCCCCGCGATCGGCTGCGTGGTCGATGGCGTGCCGCCGCGCATCGCCCTGTCCGAAGCCGATATCCAGCCGTTTCTCGATCGCCGCCGCCCCGGCCAGTCGCGCTTCACCACCCAGCGCCGCGAACCGGACACCGTAAAAATCCTCTCCGGCGTCTATCAGGGCCAGACCACCGGCACGCCGATCGCGCTGATGATCGAAAACACCGACCAGCGCAGCAAGGATTACGCCAACATCGCCGACCGGTTCCGCCCCGGCCATGCCGATATCGCCTATCACTGGAAATACGGTATTCGCGACCCGCGCGGCGGCGGGCGATCCTCGGCGCGCGAAACCGCCATGCGCGTCGCGGCCGGTGCCATCGCCCGCAAAATCCTGGGCGATGGCATCATCATCCGCGGCGCGTTGGTGCAGATGGGTCCGCACGGCATCGACCGCAGCCGGTTCGACGATGCCGAGATCGATCGCAACGATTTCTTCTGCCCCGACCCGCTCGCCGCCCGCCTGTGGGAGGTCGAACTCGATGCCATCCGCAAATCCGGCTCCTCGGTCGGTGCCGTGGTCGAAATCATCGCGAGCGGCGCGCCACCCGGCCTGGGGGCGCCGGTCTATGCCAAGCTCGATGCCGATCTGGCGGGTGCGATGATGAGCATCAACGCCGTCAAGGCGGTCGAGATCGGCGATGGTTTTGCCGCCGCAGCCCTGCGCGGCGAAGCGAACGCCGATGAAATGCGCATGAACCCCGACGGCTCCGTGCGCTTTCTGGCCAATCACGCCGGCGGCGTGCTGGGCGGCATTTCGACCGGCCAGCCGATCGTGGTGCGCTTCGCGGTCAAACCGACAAGTTCGATCCTGACCGAGGTCGCAAGCGTCGATGCCGAAGGCACCGAGGTCGATATCCAGACCAAAGGCCGGCATGACCCCTGCGTCGGCATCCGGGCCGTGCCGGTCGGCGAGGCGATGATGGCCTGCGTGCTGGCGGATCATTGGCTGCGCCACCGCGCCCAATGTGGCGAATTCGTACCCGGGGGGTTGCCTATCACATCAATGTGATAGCGGAAGGACCATCCGACCTGTAGTATACACGTATCATGAATATGACACGCACACCGATCCAGCGCACGAAAGACATCAAGTCGATCATTTCGGTCGCCGGCCGAAAATTCTGGGCGGATCGGCTGTCAGCGTTACAGGCCAATGTGGGGGCCGGTGCGCGTTATGGCAAGCTGGTTGCCAAGCGTTATGCCGCTGAATTTGCAGCCGAAAAATGCCGCCTTGGGCGCGAGATGTCGGCGCTCGAAACCAGCCTCGCCAGCCGTGTCGCCGGGCTTTCCGCGCTCGATGGCAGGCTGAACGCCGCCGGCAAGGTGCGGTTCCGCGCCGCCCTCGCCGCCGCGCTGACCGGCGAGGCGACGCTGATCCCCTTACTACATCTTCATCGAACCGCCATCTTGCACGAAGCCGCCGGCTTCGAGGTTCAGTTCGCCGGATTCGAGGATGGCGCGGCGTTCGACCTGCTGATCACGCGCGACGGCGTCACCGCCGAAATCGCATGCGACACGCTCTCCGCCGAGGAAGGCCGCCTGGTCCATCAATCCGCCTGGATGCGCCTGATGGACCGGATCGATCCCGACCTGCAGACCTGGCTCTCCGCCCACCCCGGCCGTTACCTCCTGAAAATGACGCTGCCGCAAGGCTTGCGCGATGCCGCGGCGGCCGATGGCACCAACGCCCTCGCAGCCTTGCATCAACGCATCAACACCATGCTCTCGACCGCCAAACGCTCCGATCACGATGAAGCCGCCGTGCTGCGGCTCGACCCGTTGATGCTCGCCGCCGCCCAGGCTGGCGAGAACGGGCTGATGAACAAGCTGCGCCACGAGTTCGGCCCCGAAGCCAATCTCGCGGTCACCGGCGCCGGCAATGGTCTTTTCGTGCTCGCCGCGCGGGCCGGCAGTGAAAATGAAATCGCCGTCGCCATGCGCAAGCGCCTCGCCGCCCTGGCACCGACCCGGCTCACCGGCACCCGCCCGGGGATTCTGGCCATGTTCATCGAAGACACCGATCGCCTGGAATGGACCCTGCTGCGCGATCATCTGACGCTGGAAGGCGAGGCACGGCAGTTCCTCACCTTCCCCGAAGCGCGCATCGTCGTCGCGGTCACCTGCGCCTCGCGCTTCGAGCTTTATGCCGAAATCGGCGCCGACAGCGCCATGCGATTCCGCAATCCATCGCACCCCGCCGCCAAGCTGGCAGCGCTCGCACCGGCAATTCTCTCGACCATGTAAACGCGTTTACGTGTCGATGCGCCCGGTTACGACAGTGCCGTGGCGCATTTCACTTGGCAGACTCATCGCAGCCAGGCGCGCGGCCGCAGGCTCAGCCGCCAGCATCGCCGGGTCGAACAAATTGACCCGCAACCGGGTCCGCGCGACTTCCGCCGCCCAGGACAGAACCAGATCGCGTCGCGCCGCCATCGATGCGCCGACCACCCCGGCATAGGCGGCCGGCGCGCCATTGCGGACCAACGCCACCGCCCGACCATATGGCGCATCGCGCAGCAAACCGCCGCAGGCGCGAATCAACCGCCATGTCGCGGTCGCGTTGATGCCGAACGCGGGCTCCCAGTCGGTCTGGTCGATCTGCCCGACCGGCAACAACCGTCCGGCCGTGGCGGCGGCGTGCACCAGAATATCCAGCCGGCCGAACCGCTCGTACAGGCTGATGCCGATCTGATCAGTCACATCGCCCTTGGTCAGATCCGCCGGCAGCAGCGTCGCCTCGCCACCCAGCGCACGGATCGCATCATCGGTGGCGGTGAGCCCAATGTCGTCGCGCGCCGCGATCACGACATGCGCACCAAGCCGCGCCAGCCCGATCGCGGTGGCCGCACCGATGCCGCGGCTGGCACCGGTTACCAGCGCCACGGTGCCGCTCAATACCTGTGTGCTCGGTTCATCCATAACCCGATTATGGGTCAGCGCATGTCGATGAACAAGCCGATTGTCAGCGCGAGCCCCACCAGAACGACGCCGCCGCGCAGGATGCGCTCGTTGATCCGGCGCAGCATAAGCACGCCGACTTGCCCGCCGAGCACCGCCGCGATCGCGACGTACAGCACCAGCCCCCACGCGATGTGCGCGCGGCACAGAAACACCACCACGGCAGCGGCGTTCATCACCCCGGCCAGCACGTTCTTGGTCGCCCCGGCCTGGCGCACCGCCACGCCCGTAGCGGTCAGCGCCGCCAGCATCAGAATGCCGATGCCACCGCCGAAATATCCGCCATAGATCGAAATCAGAAATTGCGCCGCCATCGCACCCCGCACGCCCAACCGTGACGCCATCGATGCATCCGGGCGCCGGCCGAAACTGCCCCAGGCGAACACGATCGTCGCGAACAGCACCAGAAACGGCACCATCCGCGCGAACACACCGGCCGGCGTGGTCAGCAGCAGCACCGCCCCAAGCGCGCCGCCGATCAGACTGATCCCGAATAGCGTGGCAAACCCCAGCCCGGCCGCGCCGGTTACCAGATTGCGCCCGGCGATGCCGGTGGTGACCTGTCCGGGGAACAGCGCGATGGTCGAGGTGATATTCGCGGCCCGCGGATCGAGCCCGGCGAACAACAGCGCCGGAAACGTCAGAAACGAGCCGCCGCCCGCCAGCGCATTCTGCGCGCCGGCCGCGAACGACACCGCCACCAGCACAAGATCGCGCCAGTTCATGCTGTGCTGTCGGACTGCGCAGGGGCGATGTGCAGTTCGACACCGAGGGTCGCCAGCAGCGCGATCATCGCCGCCGGCGGCGGTTGATCGGTGTACAGGGCCGATATCTGCGCCAGCGTGCCCACGCGCATCAACGCCGGGCGGCCGAATTTGGTATGGTCAGTGACCAACAGAACACGGCGGGCGTTGCGAATGATCGCTTGCGAACAAATCACCTCGTCCATATCGTAATCATACAATCCGCCATCGGCATCGATGCCGGAAATGCCGATGATGCCGATATCGGCGCGGAACTGGTCCAGCATGTCACGAGTCGCCTGCCCGGTGATGCCGCCATCGCCGTTGCGCACCATGCCGCCGGTCAGCACGATGCGAAAATCGGTGTTCTCGCTCAGGATGCGTGCGACGTTCAGATTATTG
>NZ_NCJX01000110.1:0-8647 GCF_002282635.1 Acidiphilium sp. 34-64-41
GCCTAGGGCAGTCAGTCGGTCGCGTATCTGCTTCGGCATGATGGCATCCCTCACATTCGGCAGGGATACCAATACAACGCGGATTGATACGAAGGCAAGTGAATTGATACGGAGAGGGTAAGCGGTGAAACCGGCCTATTGCCTAGGGTCTGGAGAGGTCTAGCGAACCGGCTTGAACATGAGTTCGGTGGAAACCCCTTCCACCATCACCGAAATCTTGAAACATCAAGCTGCCGGCACCGATATCCCGGCCCATCGTGATGGGCCGGGTTTCGCGCTCCCGTGTTACGGGATCATCCATGGCACCAGATATTGTTGTGCCATCACCATCACGCCGAGCAAAGCGGTCAGGATGACGCTGTGCTTGAACGTGCGGGCGAAGACGATGCCTTCCTTGCCCTTGAGGTCGGTGGTCGAAACGCCGGTCGAGATGTTCTGCGGCGAGATCATTTTCGCCATCACGCCGCCGGAAGAGTTGGTTGCGGCGATCAGGACCGGGTTGAGGTGAAGCTGATTGGCGGCGACGACCTGCAGATTGCCGAACAAGGCATTACCCGAGGTATCGCTGCCGGATAGGAACACGGCGACCCAGCCAAGGAACGGGGAGACCAGCGGAAACAGCACGCCGATCGAGGCAACGCCGAGGCCGAGGGTGTAGTTCATGCCCGAGTAGTTCATCAGATAGGCAAGCCCGATGATCAGCGCCACGGTGAAGATCGCGATGCGGCTCTGCCGCCAGGTGGTGCCGATCGCCTTGATGAAGCCGGCAGGCCCGACGCCGACGAGGGCGGCGGTGATTACCGCGGCGAGCAGAATGGCCGTGCCGGTTGCCAGCGGCTGGAACACCCAGAGCGCGGCATAAGGCTTATGATACAGCGTGATGAACACGGCATTGTTCAGCCCGGGCCATTTGATCACCTGCTGGCCGATCGCGAAGATTTTCAGATCGGTCCAGATGATGACGACGGCGGACACCACCACCCAGGGGATCCAGCCGCGCCAGCTCGGAATCCCGCTGGCGCGATGGCCCGCGAGCGCTTCGGCGCGAATCGCGAATTGCGCGTCCGGCGCCGGGCGCCAGACCTGCAGGAACCCGATGGTGATGACCAGTGACACCAGCGAGGCCAGCACGTCGGTCAGCGCGTAGCTGATGTAATTCGAGGTCACGAACTGCGTGACCGCAAAGCTCGCGCCGGCGACCAGCAGCATCGGGAACAGCGCCTTGACCGAGCGCATGCCGCCGTACACGCCGATCACATAGAACGGCAGCAGGAAGGCAAAGAACGGCAGCTGGCGGCCGACCATCTGGCCCAGCGTGACAGCGTGCAGCCCGGTCACCTGACCGAGCACCGTGATCGGCACGCCCAACGCGCCGAACGCGACCGGTGCGGTATCGAAAATCAGCGTGAACGTGAGCGCTTCCAGCGTCGGGAAGCCGACCATGATCAGCAGCGCGCTGGTGATGGCGACCGGCGTGCCGAAGCCGGCGATGCCTTCGAGCAGACAGCCGAAGCAGAAACCCACCACCACGAGCACCACGCGGCGATCGTTCGGTAGATGCTCGATGATCCATTCGCGGAACGCATCGAAATGGCCGGAGTCGACCGCAATGTTATAGAGCAGCAGCGCGTTGACCACGATCCACATGATCGGCCAGAGGGCGAACACCACGCCGGCGGCGACGCTGTCGAGTGCTAGAAAAGCCGGAAAGCGCCAGACGACAGTTGCGATGACCAGAGCGGTAATCAGGCCGCCCAGCGATGATTGCCAGGCCGGGCGGCGCAGCACACCGAGCATGACCAGCACCACGGCGATGGGCACGGCCGCGACGACGAAGGACAGCCCGAGGCTGCCCCCGGCCGGGGTTAGTAGCTGATGAAACATAATATCTCCCAAGACGAATTAATTCACGGACACTCGGGGTGATAGGCGATTCGGCGCGGCTTTACACTACCTCGTGATCGGCAGCGATCGAAAAACCGGCCGTGCCGTCGGTCAGAGTGCGGCCGCCAGACGCTTTATTGCGCGGCGGCACCCAGGATCGTGCCGTCGTCCTGCTGAACCACCACCGCGATATGGGCGGCAGAACCGGGGGCGATCGGGTGTTCGAACGTCCGGCCGGTCCATGCGCCGAGCGTGGTGATGGCACGCACGACGTGGATCTGGCGCAGATCGGCGCCGCGGTTTTCACCGCCGCCGATCGCGGTACGGTCTGCCGCGTCATAGTGAAAGACCTCGATTTGCGCTGGATGATCGGGCATCGCGTCAGTGATCGACAGGTCCCAGCCAGTGCTGAGGCGATGGATCGCGATGTGAACCGCCGGGTGCGCCGCGCGGGCGAGGTCCTTGGCAATGGCGGCGGTGACGGCGGGCCGGTCCGAGCCGACCGCCACGCTGCGACCATCGATGATCGCCTGCGGCGTGTAGATACCATGCGCGCCATGCAGTGCTGCATACCATTTCTGCCGTGCGGTTGCGGCCGCCAGGGCAAACCGATCGGTCCAGCGCGGACCATCGAAATAGCCGACATGCTCCGTGAGCACCAGAATGGCGGGGTCGGCCGCCTGCAGGCGGGCCATCAGCGCCTCCGCCGGCGGGCAGTCGGAGCAGGATTGCGAGGTGTACAATTCGACCACCACGGGACGGGCTGCGCCCGACGCGGCGGCGGCCAGCGCGCCAAACGCGGCTGCCGCCGCGATGGCCAGCAAAGCGCGCGGGAGCCTCATGAGCCGCCGAACCAGTTGTAGCCCTGTTTTTCCCAGTAGCCGCTGGCGAACTGGTTGGTGACACCGAGGGCGACGATCGATTTGGCGTTCTTGTAGCCGAGCTTGGTGGGAATCCGCAGCCGCAGCGGTGCGCCGAACGGCGCCGTGAGCGGCGCACCCAGAAAATCGAGCGCAAGGATGGTTTGCGGATGCAGGGCCGATTCCATGTCGATGCTCTCGAAATACCCATCGGCGCATTGAAACGAGACATAGCGCGCCTTGGTATCGGCATTGATCCGGCGCAGGAAGTCGCCGAGCGGCACACCGCGCCACTGGCCGACGACGCGCCAGCCTTCAACGCAGATCAGCCGGGTGATCTGGCTTTCCTGCGGCAGGGCGCGCAGCTGCGCGATCCGCCAGGGCTGTTTGTTGCCGATCCGCCCGGTCAGACCCAGCCGCCAAGTCGCAAGGTCGACCTGCGGTGCCTTGTCGATATCATAAAACGCATTGAACCGCGGCGGCCGCGTGATGGCCGAGGCCGGGAACGTCGGCGCCAGCGTGTGCGGGTTGAACAAGGCGGCCTGCACCTCGTCGTTCCAGTGCGACATGGCGTTGAGCACCCGATCCACCACGTCGGGGTGCGACGGATCGTCGAAATCACAGCCGGTCAGCGTGGTGGCGGCGCCAAGCGCGAGGGCGCGACCGAGCAGATTGCGGCGGTTGAGATTGAGGACGGGCATGGGGCTACTCCGCGGCTTCGGATTCAGGGGTTGGCAGGCGGCCGCCGGTGATCATCGCGGGCAGGACCCGCGGCACCAGGGCGACCAGCAACAGATGAACGACCAGGAACAGTGCAATCCCGGCCATGGCGATGAAATGGATCACCCGCGAGACGAAAAACCCGCCGAACAGGTCCGACAGCGGCCAGAGTTGCACCGGCTTCCACACCGCGAGCCCGCTCAGCACAGCGAGCACGCCGAGCCCGATCACGCCGAGGTAGAGCAGACGTTGCACCGCGTTATAAACGCCCGGCCGATGCGGCAGATGAAACCGCGCCGCCGCGATCGCATCGCGCAGCACCGCGCGCGGGGTCAGCGGCAGCAGCTTGCGCCGGAAATGCCCGGTCGCGAGCCCCCAGCCGAGATACAGTGCACCGTTCAGCATCAGCAGCCAGATCGCCGCCAGATGCCAGGCGATCGCGCCGCCAAGCCATTGGCCGATCGTGGCCCATTGAGGGAAGGTGAAGGGCAGGAAGGGCGATGCGTCGTAAATCTCCCACCCGCTGCCGATCAGGGTGACGATGGCGATGGCGTTGAGCCAGTGCATCACCCGCAGGGCAAGCGGGTGGATCGGTCGGCGGTGCACCATGGGTCGGTCTCCTGCAATCGTGACGATGTCTGCCTGCCCTTCATGCGCGCGGCGCACTGCCCGCGTCGAGGTATCGAAACCATGCCCAATCGGCATTGGCCGCCGGCACGCCGCTGCGGCACATGATCAAGGCGTCGGACGGCCCCAGCGGTCGCCGCCGCATCGGACCCGATCATCAACCGCACGGAGACTGTCATGAACCGAATTCTGCTCGCTCGCGCACTGACGCTGGGCACACTTATCCTCGCCGCCGGCGGCATCGCCCACGCCCAAACCGCCAGCAGCATGGCCAAGCCGGACACGATGAGCCACAGCACGATGAAACACTCGACAATGAAACACTCAACGATGAAGCACTCGACGATGAAACATTCGACGATGAAACACTCAACGATGAAGCACAGCGCGATGGGCCACACGGCCGCGCAGTAAGCCCTCTGCCCCGATCACCGAGCGTCATCCCGGCGATCGGGGCACCTTCCTACCCGGAGGGCGAACTATGGCAGAATTTCAGAACGGCGTATGATCAGGATATGAGCCTCCAGGACAAGCTCGATGCCGAACGTACCCTCCGTCTCGTCAACGAGGCGTTGCGCGCGGCCTATGAAGAGACCATCACGACGCTCGGCCGCAACGGCTTGATGCCCGGCGTATTGGTCGAGGAAGCGCCGTTTCCCGACTTCATTCTGCCAAACATCGAGGGAAAACTGGTCTCCCTATCCGCCCTGCTCGCGCGCGGTCCGGTGATCGTGCAGTTTTTTCGCGGCGAATGGTGCCCCTATTGCCGCCTGATGCTTGACGCGCTGGTAGCCGCGCTCCCGGAAATCGAGGCTCAGGGAGCGTCGCTGGTCGCGCTGACGCCCGACACCCGTCCTCCTGCGCGCGACGCCAAAGTCAACCATAGCGCCACGTTCGAGGTGTTATCGGATATCGATTGTGGAGTCGGGCTGGCCGCAGGTGTCGTATTTCGTCTCCCGCCGCTCTACCGGGCGCGAATGCAAGCCGTCGGGACCGACGTGCCTAGCCGCCACGGCAACGATTCCTGGTTCCTGCCGATCCCAGCCACTTTCGTGCTCGATCGTGACGGGCGCGTTGCCTGGCGGTTCGCCGATGTCGATTTCACGCGCCGCGCCGCGCCAGAACGGATCTTGGCGGCATTACGCCAGTTGGCCGCGCCGGATTAGCGCCGTGGAACTCACCCAGGTCCGCTATTTCGTCGCGCTCAGCCGCTCGCTGAACTTCACCCGCGCGGCCGAGGCGTGCAACGTCACCCAGCCAGCTTTGACCCGCGCGATCCAGCGGCTCGAGGAGGAACTCGGCGGCTCGCTGCTGTTTCGTGAACGCAGCACGACCCAGTTGACCGAGCTCGGCCGCACCATGCTGCCACATCTCGATGCGATGCTGATGGCCGCCGACAGCGCGGCCGCCCTGGCCGATGCGCGCAGGCGCCAGCCGGTGGCGAGCCTGAAAATCGGACTCGCACCCGGTATCGGCTGCGCCGCGATCGCCTTTGCGGTGCGCGAGGTCGCGGCGATCCTGCCCGACCTGATGATCCGGCTCGATGAGGCGGCGGCTGCCATGCTGATCGAGTCGATGCTGGCCGACATGCTGGATTGCGCCTTGCTGCCCCAGGATTGCGAGCTGCCCGAGCGGTTCAATCATTGGCCGCTGTATGATGAGCGCGCCGTGGCGGTGCTGCCGGCCTGCCACCCCCTGGCCGAGCGCACGACGATCGCCGCCGATGATCTGCGCGGCGAAACCCTGCTGCACGGCGAACGCTGCGGCGGCTTCGCTTCCCTGCTCGACGCCGCGTGCCAGGGGCTGGCCCGCCTGCGGCGCTGCGACGGCGCGATCGGTCATCTGCTCGACCTGGTGGGTGCGGGGCTCGGCCTCGCCCTGCTCTCCGAACGCATCGTCCTGCCCGTAGGACTGGTCGCGCTGCCGATCACCGAACCCGCGCTGACGCGGCGGGTCCGGCTGGTCACCATCGCCGGCCGGCCGCAGGGGGCGGCGGTGTCCGGTTTCGTGAAATTATGCCGTGCCCGGCGCGGTCCGGACGCCCCCTAGAGTGTTATGCTTTCAGCTTAACGCTCTAGGGCTGTATTTTGTCGATCGATTTCATGCGATGATATTAACGCTGTCGCGTCAACCTAATCGCATATCGCTCTAGCAACCCGCCGCCACGCTCGATTTCAACTGGCCGCAAGCGGCAAGAATATCGCGGCCGCGCGGCGTGCGCACCGGCGCGGCATAGCCGGCGTTCATCACGATATCGGCGAAGCGGTGGATCGCATTGCCGCTCGAAGTTTCATAGGTCGACCCCGGCCATGGATTGAACGGAATCAGGTTCACCTTGGCGGGAATCCCCGCGATCAATCGCACCAGTTCATGCGCGTCGGCCTCGCTGTCATTGATGCCTTTGAGCATGACGTATTCGAACGTGATGCGTCTGGCGTTCGAGGCGGCGGGATAGCGCCGGCAGGCGGCGATCAGTTCGGCGATATTGTATTTGCGGTTGAGCGGCACGATCACGTCGCGCACCTCATCGCGCACGGCGTGCAGCGACACCGCAAGGTTCACGCCGAGTTCCGCACCGCACCGATCCATCATCGGTACCACGCCGGAGGTCGAAAGCGTGATCCGCCGGCGCGACAGGCCGATGCCTTCGCCGTCCATGATGATCTTCATCGCGGCGGCGACGTTCTCGTAATTATACAGCGGCTCGCCCATCCCCATCAGCACGATGGTCGAGAGCAGGCGCGGCGTTTCGCCTTTCGGGCTCGGCCATTCGCCATAGGCATCGCGCATCGCCATGAACTGCCCGACGATTTCGGCAGCGGACAAATTGCGCGTCAGCCGCTGCGTGCCGGTATGGCAGAACCGGCACGACAATGTGCAGCCCACCTGCGATGAAATGCACACGGCCCCCCGATCCTCGGTGACATCGGGGATATAGACGGTCTCGACCGCCTCGTTATCGCGAAACCGGAACAGCATTTTGCGCGTCTGGTCGGTGCTGAGCTGATCCGCCGCGACCGATGGCCGGCCAATCACGAAATGCTCCGCGAGTTTTTCACGCAGCGGCTTGGCGATATTCGCCATCGCGGCGAAATCGGTCACCCCCTGGTGATAGATCCAGTGCCACAATTGCTTGGCGCGAAACGCCGCCTCGCCGATCGAGGCGACCGCCTCGCCAAGCTCTGCGCGTGACAGTCCAACCAGGTCACGCCGGCCATCCGCCAGCAAGGCCGGCGGCGGCGCGAACAGAGCGGCCTTGGCCAGAATGCGCGTGCGCTCGGCCTCGTCGAGATCGAGCGTGATCGACATGATCTAGCTCTTTTTTGGCGCGGCGCTCGCCGGGCAGGCCTTCTCGATCGCCTTATAGGCGTCGGAGAAGCCATCGAGCCCGAACGTATCGGTCACCGGCTTGCCCGCCGGCGCGGTCGCGGTTGCCACCACCGAGGAACCGCCGAGAAACGCCTGCGTGGTCGCGGCACCCTTCATGGCGTAGGCCATATTATCCTTGGTGAAGAACGTGAGCTTGTTGCTGCCGACCGCGAGCGTCACCTTGGCGTCCTTGGTGTAGGTGATGCCCTGGCTGAGCGAGATTTCATCGCGAAACCCGGTACGCTCGGTCACCGTCAGCATCGCGGGCGTGGCCTTGCTGCCTTTCGGCAACTTGCTGGTGGTGAAGGCGTAACAGGCCCGATCCGCACCGCTGCCATAGGTCGCGGCGGTCCAGGATTTGAAGACACCGAGCGGTTTCGGTGCATCGGTGGCGGGAGCGGTCGTGGTCGCGGCGAGCGCGCAGCCGGGGGCGGCCAGAACCGTCAGGGCGAGGACAAGGGCGGGGGCGTGTTTCATAACAGGTAAAATACGCGCCCCGCCGCGCCGCGACAAGCGGTGCCCGCCTATCGGCCGACCCGAATACCGATATCGACCTGCCTGATCGCCGCATCCACCGCCTGCAACGCCGCAACCCGGTGCCCGCCCTTGTTCATCCGCGATACCTGAAGCTGCGACCGTGCGGCATAAAGCGCGTTGCGCGCCGCGAACATATGGCTCTGATACGCCATCGCCACGCCACCCATCACACCGCCCGCCACCAGGGTCGCCCCGACGATCGCCGCCAGACGCGTCTTGCTCAAATTCATCATCGATCTCCGTTGGTTGTTGAACGCACGGAGATTTTATCGAGCCCGATCATGGCTACGGTCGGGCAACGAAGTAACAAAGTGCAAGTACGCCGTCATGGGACGCTTAGTGCTGACCCCGATAGTGCTGGAACTGAATCGTAACGATCACATTGCGATTGATCTTTTCATGCAATGGCGGCGAGGGCTTTCCTCCCAATGGTTGAGTGCTACCGTGAGACACGACCTTCATCAGCGATCGATCAACACCGTGCGCCGCGAGAAAATCCGCCACCGCCTCAGCCCGCCGAAGGCCGAGTGCACGGTCGAATGCTGCACTCCCGTAACCGTTCACACCCCCCCCCTTTCTTGCCTCGAATGAAGCGTTAGCCAACGGCCGGTAAAATGTCGAAAGGCTGGGCTTGCTTTTCCACCCGAACC
>NZ_NCJX01000024.1:0-25498 GCF_002282635.1 Acidiphilium sp. 34-64-41
GGTCACCCAAGATGAACCTGCTCGAAGGCGTCGTTACCACACGCGATGACCAGCACGTCGAGGTCAAACTCGACGATGCGGGCAACGTCATTGTCATGGGCGATCGTATTGCGGTTGCCCCTGGCACGCGGGTCACCGTCGGCATGCGCCCCGAACATACGGCGCTGGTGTCGGACGGCCCAATCGGCGGCGTTGCCGATTTCGTCGAGCATCTCGGCAACGAAACGCTGGTCTACGTCAAGCGGCCAGACGGACAGCAGATGATCGTGAAGGCCGATGATCTGGCAGGCGTCCGCATGGGCGATGCCGTGACCATGGCGCCGAAAGGCGATCGCTCCGTGCTGTTCGGGCCGGACGGCAAGGCGTTGCTGCGGCGTGAGTTTCATCTGCACTGAACGTAGACGAGTTTGATAACCAGAGGAGCGATGATGTATCTCGAAAAATTCAATCTCAAGGGCCGTAATGCGGTCGTCACCGGCGGCGGCCGTGCGATCGGTCTCGCGTGCTCCACCGCCCTTGCCGAGGCCGGCGCCCATGTCGTGATCGCGGATCGGGATGCGACGGTCTGTGAAGAAGGCAAGGCCTCGCTCGCGAAACTCGGTTACTCTGCCGAAAGCATCGTGCTCGATGTCACCGACAGCGCCGCCGTGAACCAGGCTGCGGCATCGCTCAACGAAAAGCTTGGATCGATCGATATCCTGGTCAACAACGCCGGCATCGCCCGCTCCGGCACCGCCGCCGAAGACACCACCGACGAGCATTGGCTCGACGTGATCAACGTCAATCTGAACGGCACGTTCTACTGCGCACGCGCGTTTGGCAAAGCCATGCTCGCGCGCAAAAGCGGGGTTGTCGTCAACATCGGCTCGATGTCGGGCTTCATTTCCAACAAGCCCCAGAAGCAGAGTTTCTACAACGCCTCAAAAGCCGCCGTGCATCACCTCACCCGCTCGCTGGCCGGCGAGTGGGCCGACCGCGGCGTGCGCGTCAATGCCGTCGCCCCCACCTATATCGACACGCCGCTGACCCGCTTCGGCATGGAAGACGAAGACCTCAACCGCATCTGGCTCGATATGACGCCGATGCACCGGGTCGGTCAGACCCATGAGATCGCCTCGGTCGTGCTGTTCCTCGCCTCGGAGGCGTCGAGCCTGATGACGGGGTCGATCGTGCTGGCTGATGGCGGTTATTGCGTCTGGTGAAGGATAGCGAGGAAGGACTTCTTTTTTGAAAAAAAGAAGCAAAAAACTTTCCGACCCTGGGGCACGGGCGGTTTCACGGGCACCGGCCCAGATTAGCAAAGTTTTTTTTGCTTCTTTTTTGTTCACAAAAAAGAAGACTTTCCTGCCTCCTTTACCCGCCCGAGTTGAGTTACCCCTTCCGCCGCCCTATAATCATGGTCACAGTTTCGAATAGGTTTGATCCATGAATTTCTCCCAGCCGATCATCGAGCCGTTCGACTACATCGTCTTCGGCGGCACCGGCGATCTCGCAAAACGGAAGTTGCTCCCCGCCCTCTACCACCGCGATCTTGACGGGCAGTTGCCGGAAACCTCTCGCATCATCGGCTCCGCCCGCGCGGAAATGACGCGCAAGGCGTTCCAGACACTGGTCCAAAAAAGCCTCGAGGAATTCGTCGGGCCGGATGCGCTCGACAAGACCGTCCTGAAGCGCTTTCTCGACCGGCTCTATTTCATCTCGTGCGATGCCACGGCCGCCCGCGGCTGGCCCGATCTCGCCAAATTGCTCAACCACGAACCGCGCGCCATCCGCGTGTTCTACCTCGCGACATCGCCGGAACTCTACGGCACCATCGCCGACAACATCCACGCCCACAAGCTGCAAACGCCGGAAACCCGCATCGTGCTCGAAAAGCCGATCGGGCACGATCTCGCTTCCGCCCGCGAAATCAACGACCGCGTCGGTGCCGTGTTCGAAGAGCGCAATATTTTTCGTATCGACCATTATCTCGGCAAGGAAACCGTGCAGAACCTTCTGGTCCTGCGCTTTGCCAATTCGCTGTTCGAGCCGGTCTGGAACCACAACGGTATTGACCACGTCCAGATCACCGTGTCCGAAACCGTCGGCGTCGAAGAACGCGGCGGTTACTACGACCACACCGGTGCGATGCGCGACATGATCCAGAATCATCTGATGCAGCTGCTCTGCCTTGTCGCGATCGAGCCGCCCTCCACGCTCGATCGCGAGGCGGTGCGCGATGAAAAGATCAAGGTCCTGAAATCCCTCGCCCCCATCACGCAAAATGAAATCTCGACCAAGACCGTGCGCGGCCAGTATCGCGCCGGCGCCATCAACGGCGGACCGGTCAAAGCCTATGCCGATGAAAAAGACATCGTCCCCGGCTCGACCACCGAAACCTTCGCCGCCCTCAAGGTCGAGGTGAAAAACTGGCGCTGGGCCGGCGTGCCGTTCTATCTGCGCAGCGGCAAGCGCCTGCCGGAAAAAGTCTCGGAAATCGTCATCCAGTTCAAGCCCGTGCCGTACTGGATTTTCCCGACCGGCTCCGATCACGCCCAGCCCAACCGCCTCGTCATCCGCGTGCAGCCGAACGAACACATCCGCCTGCATCTGTGGACCAAGGAGCCCGGCCCTGGCGGACTGCGCCTGCGCAACGCCCCGCTCAACCTCAGCTTCGCCGAAACCTTCAAAGGCCATCTGCCCGATGCCTATGAGCGTCTGCTGATGGATGTGGTGCGCGGCAACGCCACCCTGTTCATGCGCCGCGACGAGGTCGAAGCCGCCTGGGAATGGACCGAAAGCATTCTCGATGCCTGGAAAAACTCCGGCGAACGGCCAAAACTCTACACCGCCGGCACCTGGGGTCCCTCCGAGGCGATCGCCATGATCGTGCGCGACAATCGCACATGGTTCGACGAACAGGCCGGCGATTTTCCCGGCGACTGACCTGATGTTAGAAAGCGAGCCTCAGCCATGCTGAATGATAAAATTGTCCGCGTGACCGACCGCATCCGCGAGCGCAGCCACCCCGGCCGATCCGCCTATCTCGCGCGCATCGAAGCTGCGGCCAAGCGCGGCGTCCACCGCAGCGCCGTCGGCTGCGCCAATCTCGCCCACGCCGTCGCCGGTTGCTCGCCGGCCGATCAGGCCGATCTGAAGCGCGACGACAAACCCAATATCGGCATCGTCACCTCCTTCAACGACATGCTCTCGGCGCATCAACCGTTCGAGCGCTTCCCCGACATCATTAAAACCGCCGTGCGCGCGGCGGGCGGCATCGCCCAGGTCGCCGGCGGCGTGCCCGCGATGTGCGACGGCGTCACCCAGGGGCGCGAGGGCATGGAACTCTCACTGTTCTCGCGCGATGTTATCGCCATGGCGACCGCTATCGCCCTCTCGCATGATGTGTTCGATGGCGCCCTGCTGCTCGGCGTGTGCGACAAGATCGTCCCCGGCTTGGTGATTGCAGCGCTCACCTTCGGCCATCTGCCGTCGATTTTTGTCCCCGCCGGCCCGATGCCCTCGGGCATTTCCAACACCGAAAAATCCCGCATCCGCCAATTGGCCGCCGAAGGCAAAATCGGCCGCGCCGAACTGCTCGAAGCCGAAGCCGCCTCCTACCACAGCCCCGGCACCTGCACCTTCTACGGCACCGCCAATTCCAATCAGATGCTGATGGAAATCATGGGCCTGCACCTGCCCGGCGCCTCCTTCGTCAATCCCAACACCAGGCTGCGCGACGCGCTGACCGAAGCGGCATCGCGGCGTATTCTCGAAATCACGGCGCGCGGCAACGAATTCACCCCGGCCGGCGAAATGATCGATGAACGCGCCGTGGTCAACGGCATGGTCGGCCTGCTCGCGACCGGCGGCTCCACCAACCACACCATCCACCTGGTCGCCATGGCGCGCGCGGCGGGCATCCACATCAACTGGCATGATTTCTCCGATCTGTCGGACGTGGTGCCCTCGCTCACGCGCATCTACCCCAACGGCCCGGCCGATGTGAACCAGTTCCAGGCCGCCGGCGGCATGCCCGTCCTGATCGGCTCACTGCTCGACCACGGCCTGCTCCACGGCGATGCCGGCACGGTCTGGAGCCGTGACGGCATGGCGGCCTATCGCGACCAGCCCAGCCTCGAGGATGGTGTCCTGCGCTGGAAACCCGCCCCCGCCGCCAGTGCCGACGCCGCCATCCTGCGCGATGCCACAGCGCCGTTCAGCGCCGACGGCGGGCTGAAGATCATGCACGGCAATCTCGGCGAGGCAGTCGCCAAAATCTCGGCGGTCAAGCCCGAGCATCGCATCGTCGAAGCGCCCGCCCTGGTGTTCCGCAGCCAGGAGGAGCTGCAAGCCGCCTTCAAGGCCGGCGACCTGCACCGCGATTTCATCGCCGTCGTCACCCACCAGGGCCCGATGGCGAACGGCATGCCGGAGCTGCACAAACTCACCCCGCCGCTCGGCGTATTGCAGGATCTCGGCTTCAAGGTCGGGCTGGTCACCGACGGCCGGATGTCCGGCGCCTCCGGCAAGATCCCCGCCGCCATCCATGTGACGCCGGAATGCGCGCGCGGCGGCCCGCTCGCCAAACTCCGCGACGGCGACATGATCCGGCTCGATTGCACCGCCGGTGTCCTGCGCGTGCTGGTCGATGAGGCCGAATTCGCCGCGCGCCCCCTGCCGGAGGTTGATCTGGCGGTTAACCATCACGGCATCGGCCGCGAATTGTTCGGCGCCTTCCGCGCCGCCGTGGGCGGTGCCGATGTCGGCGCGAGTGTGTTCGCATGATCGATCAGGGACGTCTCGCCGAACTGCTCGCCATCTCGCCGGTCATCCCGGTCCTCACCATCGAGGATGTCGCCCACGCCGTCCCGCTCGCCCGCGCGCTGCTCGAAGGCGGCATCGGCGTGGTCGAAGTCACCCTGCGCACCCGCGCGGGCCTGCCGGCCATGGCGGCGATGGTGGCCGAAGTGCCGGGCATGGTGGTCGGTGCCGGTACGGTGCTCACCGCCGCGCAATACCGCGCGGTCGATGAAATCGGCGCCCAGTTCGTCGTCTCGCCGGGGTCCAGCCCGCTGGTGCTCGAAGCCGCCGCCCGCAGCAAAGTGCCGTTCCTGCCCGGTGCCGCCACCCCGACCGAGGTTCTCCATCTGCTCGAAGGCGGCTACCTCCTGCAAAAATTCTTCCCCGCCGAACCGGCCGGTGGCATCCCCATGCTGAAAGCCATCGGCGCGCCGATCACCGATGTCCGCTTCTGCCCGACCGGCGGCATCACCCTCGGTAACGCGCGCGATTACCTGGCGCTCGCCAACGTCGTCTGCGTCGGCGGCTCCTGGCTCACCCCGGCGGATGCGATGCACGATGGCGACTGGCGGCGCATCACCGCGCTCGCGGCCGAAGCGGCGGCATTGAAACGGTAAGTGCTACTGGCCATTTCCCCCTGATCGTCGCGCAAGGACGGTCAAAGGGAGAGAAGCGATGCGGTTTACCCTGATTGCCGTCGTGGCCGGCCTCGGCGGCCTGTTGTTCGGCTACGACACCGGTGTGATTTCCGGTGCCCTGCTGTTCATCCGCCACGTGTTCCATCTCGATGCGACCATGCAGGGCGTCGTCGTCGCCATCGCCCTCGCCGCCGCCGCGGTCGGTGCGGCCTTCGCCGGCGTGCTGTCGGATCGGTTCGGCCGGCGCATCGTGCTGCTGGTCACCGCCCTCATCTTTGTCGCCGGCGCGCTGGTCTCGGCAGTCGCCTGGAGCGTGCCGATCCTGTTGACCGGCCGCGTCCTGGTCGGTGGTGCCATCGGTGTCGCCTCGATGGTCACGCCGCTGTATCTGTCCGAGATCGCCCCGCCCGACAAACGCGGCGCGGTCGTCACCATCAACCAGTTCTACATCACCCTCGGCATCGTGCTTTCGTATGGCGTCGGCTATCTGCTCTCGCATGGCACCGAAGGCTGGCGCTGGATGCTCGGCATCGGCGCGCTGCCCGGCATCGTCCTGTTCATCGGCATGCTGACCCTGCCGGAAAGCCCGCCCTGGCTCGCCGGCAAGGGGCGCGATGATGACGCAACCAAGGCGCTGCGCTATCTCCGCGCCGGCACCGATGTCACCGCCGCTGTCGCCGAACTCAAGCGCGATGCCGCCACGCACCGCCAGCACACCACCCCCTGGGCCACTTTGTTCGCCAGCAAGGCCCGCCGCCCGCTGATCATCGGAATCGGCCTTGCCATTTTCCAGCAGGTGACCGGCATCAACACCGTCATCTATTTCGCCCCCACCATCTTCCAGAAAGCCGGCCTGCCCTCCGCTTCCGCCGCCATCCTGGCCACCGCCGGCGTCGGGCTGGTCAATGTGATCATGACGCTGGTGGCCATGCGCCTGCTCGATGTGGTCGGCCGCCGCCGCCTCCTGCTCACCGGGCTGACCGGCATGCTGGTCACGCTGATCGTGCTCGCGGGCGGCTTCATGGCCGGCCTGCACGGCGGCCTCGCCTGGGTCACGGTCGCCTCGGTCGCCGCCTATGTCGCCTTTTTTGCAATCGGCCTCGGTCCGGTATTCTGGCTGCTGATCGCCGAAATTTTCCCATTGGCGGTGCGCGGCCGCGGCATGTCGCTCGCGACGATCGCCAACTGGAGCTTCAACATGCTGGTTTCGATCACCTTTCTCGACCTCGTGCACGGTTTCGGCCGGGGCCCGACCTTCCTGATCTACGCGGCCATGACGCTGGCGACCCTGATCTTTACCTGGTTCCTGGTGCCCGAAACCAAGGGCCGCAGCCTAGAGGATATCGAGGCGGCGCTGGATGGCGAAGCCGCCCTGACGGCCTGACCCCGATCGGAGAGACCGATGACCATCCCCCCGAAACTCACCCTGCCGGCGCAACGCTGGTCGCGCCGTCCGCCGTCCCGCGTGCCGACCTTCACCATGCCCGGGTGGGGCAGGGCGCTCGCGCGCGGTGCCGCCATGCGCTGCCCCGCCTGCGGCCAGGCCTCGGCCTTCGCCAACTGGTTCGTCATCCGCGCCCGCTGCCCGCATTGCGATGCCCCGCTCGGCCTGGTGCCGTGCGACACGCTGCCGCCCTACCTCACCATCGTGATCGGCCTTGCGATCATCGGCGCCGGACTGCTGATCGCGGACCGCGACGGCGGCCTGCGCTACACCACCTCGCTGATCGTGTTCATCCCGCTGGCGATCGTGCTGCAACTCTCCTTGCAACGCCCGATCAAGGGCATCGTGCTCGCCATGATGATGAAGCTCGACCTGATCCGCTCGGGAATCGGGCCGGACGACCCGAACCCCGCGGTCAGATAAAGAACAGGATGGTCTGCACGATCAGCAGCGGCGCCAGCACCAACCCCGCCGCCGCGCAATAGCCGAAAAACCCCGGCATCCGCACCCCGCGCCGCGCCGCGATCGCCCGGATCATCAAATTCGGCGCATTGCCCAGATAGGTCACCGCACCGAAAAACACCGATCCCGCCGAAATCGCCGTCAGCAGCCGGGCAGGGGGGATAATCAGGTGCGCCGCATCGCCACCCGCCGCCTGGAAAAACATCAAATACGTCGGCGCGCTGTCCAGAAACGCCGAACACAGCCCCGCCAGCCAGAACCACAGCGCCGGATTTCGCCCGAGCGGTGCCGTTTGCAGCAGATGCAGCACCGGCGGGATCGTCGCGAAAATCGCAAAGAACAGCACCGCGATTTCCACCATCGGCGCCCAGGCGAAGCGGTTGCGCGCGCGAATGCTCACCGCCGTGCTGCGGTCGGAAATCAGCGTCACGATCGCGGCGAGCAGCGTCAGCGCCACCTGTGCCGCCGGCAACCGTGCCGGCCCGACCGCCAGCATCGGCCCCGGCACCAGCCCCGATAGCGTGATCGCGCCCACGAACAGGATCAGCAGGACAATGTTCAACCCGCCGCGCAGGCGCAACCGCTCTGATTTGGCCACCGGTTCGCGCGTCGCCAGCCGCCGGTCGATGCCATAGGTCAGCGCCAGCACCGGTACGGCGATCACCAGCATCGGCCACGCCAGATGCAGCGTCGGCCAGAAAAACGGCACGCCGCGCAGAAACCCGATCAACAGCGGCGGGTCGCCCAGCGGGCTGAGCGCCCCGCCCGCGTTCGCCACCAGAATAATGAAGGCGAGTACCAGATGCCGCCGCTCGCGCCGCGCGCCGTTCGCCGCCAGCAGCGGGTGGATCAGCAGCAGCGCCGCGCCGATCGTCCCCATCACCCCGGCGAGCACGGTGCCGATCGCCAGCAGCAGCACATTGCCAGCCGGCCGCCCCCACGGCCCGCCCGCGATCAGCACGCCGCCGCCCAGCGTGTACAGCGCCATCAGGATCGCAATGAACGGCAGGAAATCACCCACCGTCGCCACCCACAGCCCGCCCAGCGCCGCCACCGGCCCCGTGCGCACCGCAGTCAGCACCAGGCCGAGCACCACCCACGACAAGGTGATCGACACCATCCGCCGGTGCCACAGGTGCGGTGCCAGCCCCGGCAGCAGCGCAAAGCTGAGCAGCGTCCCGATGAACGGCAGCATGGATGGTATCGCACCGGCAAGGCTTGTCATTGCGTCGTGCGCGCGCAATGTCGTCTCACATCCCGGCTGATTTGCGCCGCCGCGACGGTCAAACTAAACACGGCCGGCATGGTCGAATTCGATGAAGGAGCGTCCCTCTGATGGATATGTCTGGTGAACGGCTGATCGCGGCACCGCGCGAGACGGTGTGGCAGGCGCTGAACGATCCGGCAGTGCTGAAAGCCTGCATCCCGGGCTGCGAAACCATCGATAAACTCTCCGATACTGAAATGACCGCGACCGTCAGCGCCAAGATCGGCCCGATCTCTTCGCGGTTCAACGGTAAGGTCACGCTGGCCGACCTCGATCCGCCGAACTCATACACGATTTCCGGCGAAGGGCAGGGTGGTGTGGCCGGTTTCGCCAAGGGCGGCGCGAAGGTGCAACTCTCGGATGCCCCCGGCGGCACCGCGCTGCACTACCAGGTCAACGGCCAGATCGGCGGCAAAATGGCGCAGCTCGGCGCGCGCCTGATCGATTCGGTCGCGAAATCCTACGCCGAGACCTTCTTCACCCGGTTCTCCGAACTGGTCGCCCCCGCCGTCGCCGCCCCGCTGCCGGCGGCAGCGCCCCACCACCCTGCGCATGAGGATACCATGGCCGATCACGACCACGCCCACGCCCCCGCCGCCGATGGCTACGACCGCAGCAACCCGGTCATCGCCGGCCTGCCGATCGGAATCTGGATACCCCTGATCATTTCGATCGTTGTGGTTGCCATCGTCATCGCCAAATTCATCGGATGACCGCAATCCCGTTGCCGGCCTCGGTTGCCGAAACCGCCGCTCTCCTCGCCCGTGGCGACTACATCGCCGACCGGGCGCTGGCGACCAGCGTGCATCTGGCGCTGGCAATGGAACGACCGCTGTTCCTCGAAGGCGAACCCGGCACCGGCAAGACCGAAATCGCCAAGGTGCTCGCGGCCCAGCTCGGTCGCCGCCTGGTCCGCCTGCAATGCTACGAGGGGCTCGATCTCGCGGCCGCCGCCTATGAATGGGACCACGCGCGCCAGCTGATGGAAATCCGCCTCGCCGAAACGTCGGGCGAGTCCCGCACGGCACTGCGCCAGAACCTCTATGCGCCGGACTTCCTGCTTCGCCGCCCGCTGCTCTCGGCGATCGACCCCGCTTTGCCGCCGGCGGTCCTGCTGATCGACGAGCTCGACCGCGCCGATGAACCGTTCGAGGCGTTCCTGCTCGAAATCCTCGGCGATTTCCAGATCACTATCCCCGAACTCGGCACCATCGCGGCGACCACCAAACCCATCGTGATCATCACCTCCAACCGCACCCGCGAAGTCCACGACGCGATCCGCCGCCGCTGCCTCTACCAATGGGTCGACTACCCCGATGCCGCGCGCGAACGCGCCATCCTCGCCGCCCGCGCGCCCGGCGTGCCCGCCCTGCTCTCGGCCCAGGTGGTCGCCTTCGTGCAGAGCATCCGCACCACCGACATCTTCAAACTGCCCGGTGTGGCCGAAACGATCGATTGGGCCTCGGCGCTCGCCGCCCTCGATGAAACCGAACTCGCCCCCGGCGCGGTCGATGATACGCTCGGTGCCCTGCTGAAATACCAGGACGATATCGCCAAGGTGCGCGGCGAGGTCGCCGCCCGGCTGACCGGGGAGGCAGTCCGCGCCGCATGAACGTCCCCGCCGCCAACGGCGTGCTGGCGTCCAATGTGATGCATTTCGCCCGCCTGCTGCGCCGGGCCGGCCTGCCGGTCGGCCCCGGCGAAATGGTCGCCGCCGCCACGGCACTCGCCCATGTCGACATCACCGACCGCCGCGTGATGCACGCGGCCCTCCGCGCCGTCATGCTGCGCCGCCACGAACATGCCGCCCTGTTCGACCAGGCCTTCTCGGTGTTCTGGCGCAACCCCGAAGCCGCGACGTTCGAGGCGCTGCTCGCGCAAATGGACGGGCGCGCCGCCTCGCAGGAACGCGCACCCCCCGGCGCCCGCCGCCTCGCCGAAGCCATGGCCACCGCCAAGCCGCGCGACCGCCCGCCCGAACCCGACCAGCCCCGGCAGATCGACGCCATCCTGACCGCCTCCGGCCAGGAACGGCTGGAAACCCTCGATTTCGAGGCGATGAGCGCGGCTGAAATTGCTGAAGCCAAGGCCGCGATCGGCCGGCTCAGCCTGCCGCTCGATGAACGGCGCACCCGCCGCTTCCGCGTCGCCGCGCGCGGCAGCCGGGTCGATCTGAAGCGCACGATGCGCGAGGCGCTGCGCCACTCCGGCGAGATTTTCGAAATCACCCGCCGTGTGCCGGTCACCAAACCGCCGCCGCTGGTCGTGCTGTGCGACATTTCCGGCTCGATGGCGCGCTACGCCCAGATTCTGCTGCATTTCCTGCACGCCGTCGCCAACGATCGCGACCGCGTCACGGTGTTCCTGTTCGGCACCCGCCTGACCAACATCACCCGTCAACTCGCGCGCCGCGACCCCGAAATCGCTTTCGCCCAGGTCGCCAGCCTGGTGCCGGACTGGTCGGGCGGCACGCGGATCGGCGAGGCGCTGAGCGAATTCAACCGCCTGTGGTCCCGCCGCGTGCTGGCGCAGGGTGCTGTCGTGCTGTTGGTCACCGATGGGCTGGACCGTGACGGCGCGGTAGGCCTCGCCGAGAACATGGCGCGCCTGCATCGCTCGGCCCGCCGCGTCATCTGGCTCAACCCGCTGTTGCGCTACGATGGATTTGCGCCGAAATCGCAAGGCGCGCGGGCGATGCTGCCCTATGTCGATGAGTTTCGGCCGGTGCATAATCTCGCGAGCCTGCGGGGGCTGGTCACGGCGCTGTCGAGCGCCGCACCGCCCCGGCTGCAAGCGGCCGCTTTGTGGGAAGGACGGACATGACCATGGATTCCGAGGATATTCTGACGATCGCCGCCAATTGGCTGGCGGCGGGCGAGGCCGTGGCGGTCGCCACCGTCACCAGTACCTGGGGCAGTTCGCCCCGCCGCGCCGGCAGCCGGATGGCGGTCACGCAATCGGGCCGGATCGCGGGCTCGGTCTCCGGCGGCTGTATCGAGGGTGCGGTGGCCGAGGCCGCCCAGCGCAGCATCGAGACCGGCACGCCCCAGGTGCTCGATTTCGGCGTCACCGACGAACGCGCCTGGGAGGTCGGCCTCGCCTGTGGCGGCAAGGTCTCGGTGTTCGTGGAAAAACTGGCGTGAAAGCCGAACACCTCCACGCCCTGCAGGCCGCCGCCGCCCAGCGCATCCCGGTCGCCTTCGCAACCCGCCTGCCCGATGGTACGGCCTTCATCCTGCCCGACCCTGCCGCACCGCAGGCCCTGGCGCTCGAAGCCGCCACGATGCTCGCCGCCGACAAGACCGGCATGGTCACGATCGGCGCGGAAGATTGGTTCATCGAATCCCGCAACCCCGCGCCGCGCGCGATCATCGTCGGCGCCGTGCATATCGCGCAAAGCCTGGCGCCGCTCGCCGCCACGATGGGGTTCGATGTCGTCGTGGTCGATCCGCGCCGCGCCTTCGCCTCGGCCGACCGTTTCCCCGGCGTCGTCACCCGAACGGACTGGCCGGACGAAGCCCTGCAAGCCCTGCGCCCGGACGCGCGCACCGCCATCATCACCCTGACGCACGACCCCAAACTCGACGATCCGGCCCTGATCGCCGCACTCGCGACCGATGCGTTCTACATCGGCTCGCTGGGCTCGCGGAAAACCCACGCCGCACGGCTCGACCGGCTACGCGAAGCCGGTCTCACCGAGGCGGCGCTAGCCCGCATCTGCGCCCCGGTCGGGCTCGATATCGGCGCGGTGACCGCGCCCGAAATCGCCCTCTCGGTCATCGCCCAGATGGTCGCGGCGCGGCGCGGCAAGCCGACCAAAGCGTGATTTTCGGACCGGCACCGCTGAGCGATGCGCTGACCGGCGCCATTCTGGCGCATAGTCTCAAAACCGGCGACCGCCTGATCGCCAAAGGTGCCACCCTTGACCCTGACCTGATCGCCGCCCTGCGCGCGGCCGGGCATGATGAAATCATCGTCGCACGCCTCGATCCCGGCGATGTGCCGGAAGCCGCCGCCGCCGCCCGGCTCGGCGCATGCCTCACAGGCCCGGGCCTGCGGATCGCCGGGCCGGTGCACGGGCGGGTGAACGCCTTCGCCGCGGTCGCCGGGCTGCTGCGCCTCGACCCCGCGACGATCGATGCGCTGAACGGCATCGACGAGGCGATTACCCTCGGCACGCTGGCCGATACCGTGCCGGTCGCCGCCGGCGACATGCTGGCAACCCTCAAGATCATCCCCTTCGCCGTCGCCGCCGCCACGCTCGCCCGTGCCACCGCGCTCCTCGAACACACGCCCGCCATCACGATCCTGCCGTTCCGGCCGCTGATCGCAGGCCTGATCCTGTCCCGCCTGCCGCAACTCAAGGACGCCGCCATCCGCAACACGATCGATGCGACCCGTCGGCGCGTGCTCGCCCGCGGCGGCCGCCTGCTCGACCCGATCGAAACGCCGCATGAAGCCGCGCCGATCACCGCGGCCATCACCGCGTTGCGCGCCGCCGGAGCCGATCTGATCCTGATCGCCGGCGCCTCGGCGGTGACCGACCGCGCCGATGTCGCCCCGGCCGCGATCGTTGCCGCCGGCGGCCTGATCGAGCGGTTCGGCATGCCGGTCGATCCGGGCAACCTGCTCTGTTTCGGTCGCATCGGCGCCATACCCGCCATCGTGCTGCCCGGCTGCGCCCGCAGTCCGAAACTGAACGGCATCGATTTCGTGCTCGACCGCGTGTTCGCCGGCGTCCCGATCGATCACGCGACGATCGCCGGCATGGGCATCGGCGGTCTGCTCAAGGACTTCGCCCCGCGCCCGGCGCCGCGCGCCGCACGCCCCGCGCCATCCGCCGCGCCGCGCATCGCCGTCGTGGTGCTCGCTGCCGGCCGTTCCTCGCGCGCCGCCCCCGCCAACAAATTGCTCGCTCCCCTGCCGGACGGGCGCGCGCTGCTCGCCATGACGGTCGATCACGCTTTGGCCTCCCGCGCCGATGAGGTGATCGTGATCACCGGCCACCAGGCCGATCGCGTGCAAGCTGCCCTCGCGGGACGCACCCTCCGCTTCGTCCACGCTGCGCGTTTCGGCGAGGGTATGGCGGAAAGCCTCAAAGCCGGCGTCGCCGCCTTGACCGAGGATGTATCGGCGGCGCTGATCTGCCTGGGCGACATGCCGCTGGTCGATGCCACGGCGCTCGACCGTCTGATCGCGGCATACGATCCGGATGAAAGCCGCGCCATCGTGGTGCCGACCCATCGCGGCCGGCGCGGCAACCCGGTGCTCTGGGACCGGCGCTTCTTCGCAGCGATCGCTGCCCTCGACGGTGATGCCGGCGCCCGCCAGATCCTGGCGCAGAATCTCGAACTGGTTGCCGAAGTGGCGATGGACGACGATGCGGTATTGCGCGATTTCGACACCAAGGATGCGCTGGCAGCGCTGAAGGATGGCTCATGAAACGACGATTGGTGATCACCCGCACAATGCCACCGGCCGTCGTCGGCCGGGCAACCGCCGAATACCACGCCCAGTATCTCGACATGATCGGACCGTTTGATGCCGAGGCGTTCCTGGCAGCCCTGCCCGACGCCGATGCCGTCCTGGTCACCCCGGCGGACCGGATCGACGCCAGCGTGATCGCGCAGATCCCGGTCTGCGTGAAAGTGATCGGCACCTTCTCGGTCGGCACCGATCATATCGACCTGCAAGCCGCACGCGCCAGCGGCCTCGCGGTGGTGAACACGCCGGACGTGCTGTCCTTCGCCACCGCCGAGATTGCGCTGACCCTGATGCTCATGGCCGCCCGCCGCGCCGGCGAAGGCGAACGCCTGATCCGCGCCCGCGCCTGGGGCGGCTGGACCCCCGATTTCATGCTCGGCTCCAGCATGGAAGGTCGTACAATCGGCATTCTCGGCATGGGGCGCATCGGTCAGGCCCTCGCGCGCATGGCGCAGGGCCTCTCGATGCGGGTGATCTACCACAATCGCCGCAACCTGCCTGCCGCGCAGGAACAAGGTGCCACCTATTATCCGGACGAGATCGAATTCCTGGGCGCGTGCGATGTGCTGTCGATCCACCTGCCCGGCGGCCCTGCAACCCTGCACTGGCTGAACGCCGCCCGCATTGCCCGGCTCAAGCACGGCGCAATCGTGGTCAACACCGGCCGCGGCTCGACCATCGATGACGATGCCTTGATCGCCGCCCTGACCTCCCGGCACGTCGCAGCCGCCGGACTCGACGTCTTCGCCGCCGAACCGGCCGTCCCCTCCGGCTATCTCACCCTCGAAAACGCGGTCCTGCTGCCTCACCTCGGTAGTGCCACGCATGAAACAAGGGCGGCCATGGGGATGCTCGCGCTCGACGGTATCGCTGCCGTGCTGACAGGCGACGAGCCGGCGCACCGAGTCGTTTGACCCGACGTGTCGATCGCGCGTTTCGCATGAACTCACCTTGGCCGAACCCATCGGCCCGCTCAGCCCGCAGCCTCTTTCGCGGCGGGCAGCGCGTGGAGCTTGAGTATCTGCGCAACCATCGCTTCGGCCTCAGCCGCCGGCATGTCGGCGATCAGAATGCGGTTCGCCGCGGTTGGATGACCGGCAAGGGCGAGGGACGTTGCGTAATCCGCGCGGATCAGCGGCGTCGCACCGGGACCGCGCACGATCGGGCCCAGCACGATCTCGGCCTGGGCGGGATTGCCGCCAAGGGCGAGGCTCATGCCAAGATTGACCGACGCCGCCTGCATCGAAGGGTCGATCGCGAGCGCTGATCGAAAGGCCGCCTGTGCCGCACCGAACTCACTCTGGTCGGCCCGCGCGATGCCCACGTCGTTGAACGCGACCGCATCGCCCGGCGCATCGCGCGAGGCGTTGCCAAAATCGGTCGCGGCGGTGCGCGGATCGGTTGGCAGCGCGCAACGCCCCAGGCCGAGTTCGGCCGTGGCGGTCCGCGGCGAAATACGCAGGGCGTGGCGAAAATCGGCGGTGGCGCTGACGCAATCGTTCAGGAGGTAATACGCGTCACCCCGATCGATCAGTGCTTCGCTGTCATCGGGATTGGACTTCAGGACGGCATTGGTCACCGTCAGCGCCATCTGCGGATTACCACCGGCCAGCGCCGTGCGGGCGATATTGAGCGTCCGGTTGCCGGTCAGCGCCGCGTTCAGGGGTGCGCCGCTCGAACAGGCCGCCAGCGGGCCCAGGATCAGCGAAACCGCGGCGATGCGACCTGCCAAGCTGGGTCTGAGCGCGACTCTGTGACGATGGGCTTTGATGGACGCGATCATTGCATTGCTCCTCCCGACATACCGCCGCCGCCCGTGCTGCCACCACCCATGCCGCCCGAGCCCATGCCGGCCGAACCGCCGGAACTCCCGGCAGCACCGCTCGACGCGCCTGCGGCGCTGCCGCTGCCCGACGTCGTCGAGCCCGTGCTGCCACCCGATGACGCGCTCGAAATTGTGCTCGTGACGGAATCGATAGCGGTGGTAGCCATGTTGCCGGTCAACACCGGGCGGCCGCTGCCGCGATACAGGTCCCGCGGGTTGGCGAGTTCGATCGCGATGTTCTGCATCGGCGCCCGATTTGCGTGCCAGGTGCCCTGGCGTTGAAACGGCTCGAACTGGCTGCAGCCGCTCAGCCCCATGCCAAGCGCGGCAACGATCAGAGCGGTGATGGCGGGAATGGGGTTCATTTGCCTCACCGGAGCACAAAGCCGGCGGCGCCGGGCAGGGGGGTTTCCTGCGAGACGGTGCCGTTGTCGCGAAACAGGAAGATGCGCTGAACCTGATCGGGGCTGGTCCACCCGCTATCCGGTGTCTCGAATTTGGCCGCATCATCGACCGGCTTGACCAGATAGGGTGTGACCAGGATGACCAATTCTTCTTCCTGCTTGTTAAAATTATCGTTGCGGAATGCCGCCCCCAGCACGGGGACCTGGCCGAGGCCCGGCAGGCTGCTGTCGCTCTGGTTGGAGCTGTTGTCGAGCAGACCGGCGATCGCCAGCGTCTGACCGCTGCCGATCACCACAGTGGTCGAAGCCGATTGGGTCGAAAGCGACGGCACCACGATCGCCTCGCCGGCGACCGAAATTTGAAACGAGCTCTGCGTGGTCGGCGAACTGACCGTCGGCTCGACATGGAGAATGATGCTGCCGTTGTTCAGCACCACCGGTTTGAACTTCAACTGCACGCCGTACTTCTGATAGGCAACGGTAACCGTGCCGTTCTGCCCTGGCACCGGCACCGGAAACGACCCGCCATCGAGGAACCTGGCGGTCTGGCCGGACAGGGCGGTAAGAGTGGGCTCGGCCAGTATGTGTGCCAGATTATCGGTGTTCAGCGCGTCGAGCACGCCATCGATCGGCACGGTGTTCTGCGGAAATTGCAGATTGAACGACCCGCCGACCGGTGCCGCGGCACTCGATGGACCGAGCAGGCTCCCGAGCGTCGAAAACCCGAACAGGAATTTGCCGATCGCCACACCACCGGCGGCACTCTGCCAGTTGATGCCAAGCTGCTGGGTAACGGTGCGCGACATCTGCGCGATCCGCACCTTGAGCGCGACCTGTTGGGGTTGCTGCACCTCGGTCTCGTTGATCACGGTCTGCCCAGTACCGGCCGCAAGCTGGGCACGCTTCATCAGCATCCAGTCCTGCGCCGGTGTCGGCACAGTCCCCCGCACCACAAGCCCGTTCGCCTCGCTGGTCACCCGCACGGCGGCGCCCGGCGCAACCTGCGTCGCCTCCGCCCGCACCCGCACCGCCGGATAGCGATCGGGCGTCACGACCACATGATACAGTGCAATCGTCTTGCCGCTGGGGTCCGTCGCGGTCAACGTGGTGAAACCCGGCGCCTTGCCGAACACGAACAGCTTTCGCGCACTCGCCGGCCGCACCGCGATCACGTTGGGGTCCGCCACGAACACGTTGCTCGCCGCCCCGGTCAGACCGACCAACCGGCCGCTCCCCTGCGTCACCACCAATTGCCCGGCCGCCGGTGTCCGCACCGTCCGAACCATTGGGGGCTCATGTTGCGGCTCGGCATGAGCCGCCCCGCCCAGCATCGCGGCAACCGCGCCCGATGCCAGCAACAACCGCCTCAGCATCGCACGGCCGCCGGCTCCAAGACCATTTCGCCCCGCGTGCGCGACTCCGACCATTTTTGCCCGATCACTGCCACAGCATTTTGCCCTTAAACATGGCGTGGAATGATCCTGCTCAATCCACCGCATCGCCATCCTTAACCGACGGTTCTTAAGATTTGATTGAGATCGCCGATAAATTCCGCAGCATCGTAAACGCGATCGGGGTTACAGCACGCGATACCCCCTTGCCGTTTGCGCTACCTATGGCATGAATGGGCACGAGGGCTTCGTCCATCCTCGCCAAAAGAACACGGGAGACATAATATGTCCAAAAAACTATGCACAGCCTTGCTGGCAAGCGCGGCATCATTGGTGGTCGCCACCGCTGTTGCGCAGGCGGCCACACCGCTCGTCATCGGCATTACCACCGAACTCGGCACCATTCCGGGCAAGGCCATCGCCAATGGCGCCACCCTCGCGGCCGATCAGATCAACGCCAGCGGCGGCGTCGACGGCCGGCAGATCAAGCTGATCATCGAAGATGATCATCTCTCCACCACCGATGCGATTCGCTCGTTCCAGCGCATGGTCAAGGAGGATCACGCGGTTGCCGTGGTCGGCACTTTCGTCAGTGAAGTGGCGCTCGCGCTCGAACCCTGGGCTGCCCGCCTGCACGAGCCCTATATGATCACCGGCGCCGCCGCCAACGAATTGTCCGAATACGTCCACGCGGACTACAAAGCGCGGCAATACATCTTCCACGCCTATCTCCCCGCCGCCGACCTCGCCCGCGCCGTGTGCGACGCCTCGAAACAGACCCTGGTCGATCAGTTCCACATGACCACCGCGGTCGTCATGAGCGAAGACGCCGCCTGGACCAAGCCGCTCGACGCCGGCTACGACAAATGCCTGCCCACCGCCGGCCTGAAAGTGCTCGACAACATCCGCTTCGCCCCGAATACGACCGATTTCACGCCGATCTATCAAAAAATCGAGGCCCTGCACCCCAACGTCATCATTGATGGCTGGGCCCATGTCGGCGTGCAACCCACCGTGCAATGGGCCGAGCAGAAGGTGCCGATCGCGATGGCCGGCATCAACGCGCAATCGGGTTCCTCGGTATTCTGGAAAGCCACCAATGGCGCGACCGAAGGCGTCATTACCGGCAACACCTCGGCGCCCGGGGTGGCCATCACGCCCAAAACCCTGCCGTTCACCGATGCCTATCAGAAAAAATTCGGCATCTCGCCCGCCTATTCCGCCTATTCCACCTTCGATGCGATCTACGCATTGAAAGACGCGATCGAGCGGGCGAAATCGACCAAGCCGCTGCCCATCGTCGACCAACTGGCCAAGACCGACATGGTCGGCACCCAGGGCCAGATCGCGTTCGAAGGCCCGTCCGACAAATTCACCCACGCGCTGAAATACGGCCCGAAATACGTCACCGGCGTCGCGGTTCAGTGGCAGAAGGGTGAGCAGAAATGCATCTGGCCGCTCAACCTTGCCAATGCCAAGCCCGCGTTTCCGTCCTTTGTGAAGCTACCCGCCAAATCCTGATCCTCCCGTCATTCGCCGGCCCGTCAGAGGGCCGGCGGCACTGCATGATCGCCATGATGACTGACCGGGGGCGGACCACGTGCTTGCACTGCAAATTCTGATCGATGGCTTCGCGATCAGCACGCTCTATGCTCTGGGCGCGCTGGGCTTCACCCTTATTTTCGGCGTCTCCGGCGTGCTCAACCTCGCCCATGGCGGCCTGCTGGTGGTTGCCGCGATGATCGCTTGGTACGTCGGCACTTCGCTCGGCCACGGTGCCTATTGGGGCGCGCTCGCCGGGCTCGGCGCCGCCATCGTCGCGTCCCTGCTCACCTATGGCGGTGTCGTCCGCCCGATCGAGCGTTCGCGCGCCATCCCGCCGCGTGAGCGTGAATTGTTCGTCCTCACCGCCACGCTGCTCTGGGGCGTGATGATCCAGGAAGCGCTGGCCTACGCCTTCACCAACAGCCCGGTCACCGTCAAACCGCTGATCGCCGGCACCATCAATATCCTCGGCGTGCGCACCCCAATCAACGAACTCCTGATCGCGATCATCGCCTGGGCGGTGATGGGGTGCCTCTGGCTGCTGGTCAACCGCACTAAAATCGGCAAGCGCCTGCTCGCCGCCTCCATCAACCCGCGCGCGCTCACCCTGCTCGGCTTCGAGCTCGGTACCATCTATCTCGTCGTCTGGCTGATCTACGGCGTGCTCGCGGGCATCGCCGGCGTGTTGCTCGGCAGCTTCCTCGGCACCGGCTCGGACTATATCCCCGATCTGACCGGCAGCGCCTTCACCATCGTCGTGCTCGGCGGCCTTGGTTCGGTCTCTGGCACGCTGATGGCGGCCTATGTGGTCGGCTACATCGAAACCCTCACCGCCTACCTCATCTCGCCGTCATTGCGCGATGTACCGGCCCTGATCCTGCTGATCATTGTTCTCTACGTGCGCCCGCAAGGGCTGCTGGGACGGCGCTAGATGCGAACAATCTCGCTGCGGCGCGCAATCCCGCTCATCATCATACTTCTGGCCCTCGCCGCCCTGCCGCTTGGCGCCAACGGCTACATCCTCGGCGTGCTGACCACGGCCTTTTACTTCGCGGTGTTCGCGATGTCGTGGGATCTGCTGTTCGGCTATGCCGGCGAGGTCAATTTCGGGCCGACCTTTCTGATCGGCCTCGGCGCCTATGGGGCGGGCATGGCCAACGCCCTGCTGCACGCGCCGGTGCCGCTCGCCATTCTGATCGGCGCGATCGTCGCGGTGGCGGGCGGCGTCGCCCTCGCCATTCCGGCACTCCGCCTCAGCGGTCCTTATCTCGGGCTGATCACCCTGGTCGCGGTGCTGCTGCTGCAACAGGCCATTGTTATCTTCGCGGGCGTCACCGGCGGTGAAATCGGCCTCTCGGTGCCCGACGTGCTCTCGATCGACAGCGGGCCCAATTATGAATACGCGCTCGCTTTCATGATCATCAGCGGCCTGGTGCTCAGCATCGTCGCCCGCTCCTCGCTGGGCATGATCCTGCAAGCCGCCGGCCAGGACAAAATCGCCGCCGCCGCGCTCGGCTTCAACGCGACCAAACATAAAATCATGGCCTTCGCGATCTCCGCCCTGTTCTCCGGCCTCGCCGGCGCGCTGCTGGTGTTCTACCTCGGCACCGCCTCGGTCAGTGCCGTGGTCGATGTCTCGATCGGCGTGCGCGTCATCATCGCCGCCGTGCTCGGCGGGCGGCGCACCATCATCGGCGGCGCGATCGGCGCCATCTTCCTGATCGTCGCCGGCGAATTGCTGCGCCCGATCGGCCAGCTCTCAACCTTCGTCGTTGCCCTGATCGCCCTGATCGTCATCGTGATCCTGCCGGACGGTTTGCTCGGCCTGCTGCCCTCGCGCCGAGGTGCATGACCATGTCCGAACTCAGCAACACTGAGCCACGCCTCGTCGTCAGCCAACTCCACAAGCGCTTCGGCGGGTTGATCGCGGTCAAATCGCTCGATTTCGCGCTCCACCCCGGCGAAATCCTCGGCCTGATCGGTCCGAACGGCTCGGGCAAATCCACCGTCATGCAGATGATCATGGGCGTGGTGAAACCCACCAGCGGGGCCATCCTGCTCAACGGCACCGATATCGCGGGTAAACCCATTTACGAGATCGCCCGCGCCGGCGTCGGCATCGTGTTCCAGCACTCCCGCCCGCTGCGCCTACAAACCGTGCTCGAAAACATCCTCCTCGGCCTGCTGCCGGACCGGATCGACCGGCTCCGCCCACCCTCCGGCGCGGTCGATCGCGCGCGCGCCATCGCCGCCGAATGCGGGCTCGCGGCCGTGCTCGACCGGATGCCCGCCACGCTGCCGTTCGCCGATCTGCGGCGGATGGAACTCGCCAAAGCCATCGCGCGCGACCCGCAGGTGGTGCTGATCGATGAACCCTTCGCCGGCCTCACCCGCGGCGAGGTCGATGATTTCGCGGCGCTGATCACAAGGTTCCGCGACCAGGGCCGGGCGGTCATGCTGGTCGACCACAATGTCAAAAGCATCGCCGCCCTGGCCGATCGCGTGCTCGCGCTCTACCTCGGCGAAAAAATCGCCGAGGGCGGCCCGGCCGCGGTCATGCGCGATGAAACCGTCCGCCGCGTCTACCTCGGCGGCGGCATCGAAACCCACGAACGCCCGGAGGCCGACATCGCGGCGCGCAAGGTGCTGCTCGATGTGCGCGGCATCAGCCTGTTCTACGGCAAGGCCCAGGCGCTCGACGATGTTTCGCTCACCATCCACGAAGGCGAATTCGTCTCGGTCGTCGGGCTGAACGGTGCCGGCAAGACCTCGCTGTTCAACGCCATTTCCGGCCTCGTGCCGTTTCGCGGTGCGATCGCCTGGAACGGTGCGGTGCGCGGCCGCGAAACCCCGGCCGCCATCGCGCGCGGCGGCATCGTGCAATGCCCGGAGACCCGCGAATTGTTCGGCGCCATGAGCGTCGCCGACAATCTCGCCCTCGCGGGTCAGCGCTTCGCCGACCAGGAACGCGCCGAACGTCTCGCGTGGCTGTTCGATTTGTTCCCCATCCTCAAGACTCGCGGCGAACAACACGCCCGCACCCTGTCGGGCGGTGAACAGCAAATGCTGGCGATCGCCCGCTCCCTGATGCTCAAGCCGCGTTTACTGATCCTTGACGAACCGACGTTAGGTTTGGCGCCGGTCATTCTCGGCCAGTTATCGGAGGCGCTGACACGCTTGCGCGAAACCACTGACATCACCGTGCTGCTCGGCGAACAGAACGTCACCTTCGCCCTGCCGCACGCGGATCGTGTGTATGTCCTCGAACATGCCCGCATGGTCTGGCAAGGCAGTCCCGCCCGCTTCGCCGATGAAGCCGGTGCGGGTTATTTATGATGAACTCAAAGCGTCAGGTCTATGTGGCAGAAACGACACTTCGCGACATAAAACAGACGCAGAATTACAGTTCACCGACGCAGCATGTTGATCTTATGGGGTTTCTGGCCGCACAATCGCAAAAAATAAAGCTGTAACAATTTCCAGACCAAGGGAGACTTCGTCCAATGACATCAACCCGCAAAAACCTGGCAAGCCGCGCCATCTGCACAGTCGGCGCCGCCGGCGCGCTCCTCGCGCTGAGTGCAGCGGTCATGCCGGCCCAAGCCGGTGGGCCGCTGCCCTATGACCTGATCACGCCGCCGCCTAACGTCAATATCGCGATCGTGTATAACGAAGTCACCACCGGCAACAGTTTCTACACCGCGGGTGGCACCAAGGTCGGTAACACGAGCGTCGTCACCGATGTGCCGATCATGCGCTTCGTCCATACGTTCGGGCAGGTGTTCGGGGCACAATGGGGCGTCCAGATCATCGCGCCGGATGTCAATTTCATCGGTAACACCAAAGTCGGCGGTGCCAGCCTTTCGAATAACGGGGGCTTTGCCGAGCCGCAGCTATCGGCCTTCATCTACCCCTACAGCAACCCGACGCAGGATGCCTATCTGAATTTCACCTACTTCTTCAGCCCCGCCGTCGGTGCGTACAATCGCAACGTCTCGTTGAACGCCAGCAGCAATTCGGTCGTCAACAATTTCGAAGTCGGCTTCGGCCACCGCCTGTTCGGCGCGCCGAAGGGCAAACGACTCGACTTCGAAGTCTGGCTCGATGGCTATCTCTACGGCAACAACAGCGACGGCCCGCCGATCGGGCCCTTCAAATCCACCGTCCACACCGAAGCGGCGGGTCAGGTCATCGTCTACCTGCCCTATTATTTCCATCCGCAGACCGCCGGCTACGTCGGCCTGAGCTTCGAACAGACCATCGGCGGCAAGGCCTATCTCTCCTCGCCGATCGGCAATTTCGACACCGGCAATCGTAACGACGTCACCACCATCGGCGTCAACGCTGGCACCTTCCTCGCCCCCACCATCGCTGCACAGGTCTCGCTCACCACCGATGTCCGCGTGCGCGGCGGCGTCAAGAACAACGTGATCTTCCTCGCCCAGGTCGCCAAAATCTTCTGATCAGACCCAGGACCGCCGCATCCGGCGGCGGTCCGTGGCGTGATTTATCACCTTGATCTGAGCGATCCGGATCGCGCCGCCTAACCCCCGCCCGTCGTCACGGGCGGACGAGGATATAGCCCTCTGAAACCAACTCCATGATCCGGGGAATGCCGTACGGCACCGGAGTGGCGTGCGGGTTGAGTTTCGGCGCGTGGCCGGTTTTGCGCTTGATGGTGTCGATCGTGTTCATGCACACATCGAACTCGACACCTTGGGAAACCAGACTATCGACCGCCTCGCGCAGGGGGGCGTTGGCATAAAGGATCTGCACGCCGGGTCCGAATGCGACGACGACGATCGAGACGGTATTCGGATAATCTTTCAGGACCGAGTTGGCGGCGCTGATGATGGCATGCTGCTTGTCCATCGAGCCATCGGACAGTTGCAGCACAAGCTTATGGGTGGCGAACGGATTGGCATTGTCCGGATGTGCATCGGCGCGTCCAGGCGTTATCCCCAGTGTCGCGACCAGGGCGGTGGCGATCAGGGCGGTGGCGATCAGCGCGGTGCGGCGGTTCATGCTGCTCGGCGTCAGACGATATTGGCCGTGCTGGTGGCGGTTTCGCCTTTGTTGTCGACCCAGGCGATGCCGATCGGCTGGCCGGCCTTACCGCCCTTGAACGAGAATTTGATGAACGGGTTTTTCGAAACCGCCGGCCCCCAGTAGCCGGTCAGTACGGTTCTGCCCTGGCAGGTGAATTCGATCACTTCGATGTAGTGGGGCGGGATGATCTTGCCGGCTTTGTCACGGACGAAGCCACTGTCCATCGGGTGTTTGATCAGGGCTTCGACCGTGGTGGTATCGCCCGATGTCGTGGCATGGACCAAAATTTGATGAGCCATGTCCGGTCTCCTTCAACCGCAGCCGCCGAGGGTGACCTTGACCTGCTTGGACGTGCTCATCAGTTGACCCTTCGACTGTACGACGCTGATAACGTTGGTCGTTTTGGCCAGTTTGATCCGGCTCGAGATTGCAGGGCTGGTGCCGGCCGGGATTTTATAGGCACAGGCGAGAATGAACGGGTTATCGAGCGCGAGCACGCCGGCCGCGGTAATGCCAGGCAGGTTGGCATCGAACGTGATGGGCACGACCGCGCCGTTTTCCGCGATATCGGGCGCTTCCATTCTGACATCGGCAGTATCGGTCAGCGTCGAGGTGCCGAACATGGCTTGCAGGGCCGGATTTTTCTCGGTCTGGCGGAAGGCTTCGGCGGGATAGCTCGAAACCGCGGGTGGGGCGATAGTCGCCGATGCCAAATGCGGCAGGGCAATGCCGGCGGCCGTACCGGCGGCGACCGCGCGCAAAACATCGCGCCGTTTTGGCCCCACGACGATGACCTGACCGATGAAATCCATGTTTCCTCGCTTCGTTGGGCGTTTCATGATCGTGGCATGCACGAATAATTCGGGTTAGAATGCGCCACTGTAGTTTTTGATGCAAGCGGGCCTTGGCGAGCAGCGATGAAAGCAACGTCATGCAAGGCCTTCTTTTTTGTGAACAGAAAATAAGCAAAAAACGTTTCTTGATCCAGGACTGTGCCAGTGAAAATGCCCATAGCCCAAATTAAAGAAAGTTTTTTGCTTCTTTTTTTCAAAAAAGAAGTGCTTCCTTCACGCACTTACCGCACCCTACCTCAGCAACGGCATCAACGACCCGTGCCTATCCGGTTGACTCAGACACCCACTAGGGCTAGTGGCCCCCGCCATGGCGGCCATTGACATTCACCAGCGTGACGAACTGGCTTTTCCCC
>NZ_NCJX01000025.1:0-8083 GCF_002282635.1 Acidiphilium sp. 34-64-41
GGGGAAAAGCCAGTTCGTCACGCTGGTGAATGTCAATGGCCGCCATGGCGGGGGCCACTAGCCCTAGTGGGTGTCTGAGTCAACCGGATAGGCACGGTGAATTCGACGGGCTTTCTAATAAAAAGTGCGACCATCAATACCAGAATACCGGAAGTAAACGACAGCGAGAGCCCGGTATCCAGCAGAAACGGCGGCAACGGCAGGATGAGCATGGTGATGATGCACACCACCGCCACCGCCAGCCCAATGTCGCTACCGGGCCGAAACCGCTTGAACGCAGCGTTGATCGCCCCGCGATCGAGCAGGTTTTTCATGCAGCGACCCCGTTATGCGCCGCTGGAATCACGGCGCCCTGTGCTGCGTAATCGCGTAGTTTGTTGCGCAGCGCACGGATCGAGATGCCGAGAATCGTGGCGGCATGGGTCCGATTACCCAGGCAGTGCTGCAATGTTTCCAAAATCAGCGCCTGCTCGACGTCCCCGACCCGCCGGCCCACCAGAGAAGCCATTCCCGGCTCGCCGCGTGCGCTGACCGCGTTGGCCACAGGTGCGACGTGGCGGGTTTCGATGCTGACGTCATCGGCATCGATCAGAGCGCCGGGCGTCAGCAAAACAGCGCGATGCATGGCGTTTTCCAACTCGCGAACATTGCCGCGCCAGGCATGGTCCATCAGCCGCGCCATCGCACTCTCGCTCAACCGCTTGTCGCCGGATTCGTTGAGCGCCGCATAATGGTCGACGAAATGCTGCGCGAGCGTCGGGATGTCGGATGGCCGTTCCCGCAAAGGCGGAATATGCAGCGCGACCACGTTCAGCCGGAAAAACAGATCCTCGCGAAACCGGCCGGCATCGATCGCGGCCAGCAGGTCACGATTGGTCGCTGCCAGGATCCGCACATCGACCGGGATCGGCCGGTCACCACCAACCCGATCGACGCAGCGCTCCTGCAGCGCGCGCAACAGCTTTACCTGCAGACGGATATCCATTTCGGCCAACTCGTCGAGCAGCAACGTGCCCTGGTGCGCGGCTTCGAATTTGCCGACGCGCCGCGCGATCGCACCCGAAAACGCCCCTTTTTCATGGCCGAACAGTTCGGACTCAAGCAGAGCCTCAGGGATCGCCGCACAATTGAGCGCAATGAACGGTGCCCGCGCCCGGCGTGACTGCGCGTGAATGAACCGGGCCAAAACCTCCTTGCCCGTGCCGCTTTCCCCGGTGATCAGGATCGATGCCGTCGACTGTGCGACTTGTTCGGCTTTCGCCAGCAATGCAAGCATCGCCGGGTCGCGCACCACCAGCGCCGAGGGAAGGTCGGTCGAAACGGCGGCAAGAATCGCCGCGATCAATTCCGCGTCCGGCGGCAGCGGCAGATATTCCCGCGCTCCCGCACGGATGGCGGCGACCGCTGCAGCCTCATCATCCTGCGCGCCGGCAGCCACCACCGCAGTCGTGAATCGTTCGTTGGCGAGCTGCGCCATCAGGCGGGGCAGATCGCGCGAGACGTCGCAAATGATCAGATCGATCCGCGCCTCCAACCGCAGTAGGCGCATGCCAGACTCGATCGTTTCCGCTTGGTCGAGCATCGCCCCGCGTGAAGCGGCAATCCGTGCCGCCACGCCAAGCTCGCCCTGCAACGATCCGATGATCAGAATGCGCATTGCTAAGCCTCAACCGCCTCGATCTGATTTAACGATTTCGGTCATGGTGATGCCGAGTTTCGTCTCGTCGATCATCACCACTTCGCCCCGCGCGATCAGCCGGTTATTGACGAAAATATCGATCGGATCACCAACCTTCCGATCAAGCTCGACCACGGCGCCCCGACCGAGCTTGAGCAATTGACTGACCTGCATGGTGGATCGGCCGAGCACAGCACTGACCAGCACGGGGATGTCGTAAACCGCCTCGAGGTCGCGCGGTGCACGCGATGACGAATGATCCTCGGTGCCGGTGCGCGGTGCCGGTGTTGCGAGCGGCAATTCCGCAAGAGCGCGCGGCGGCATGGTCGTTTCCGGTGAATTGCTATTGTCAGATGACAAGGTCGTCTTCCTTTCCTGTGCCGATTTCGATTTCACCCTGTGCCGCAAGCTCTTTCGCGGTCATGACAATCGCGAGTTGCGCGGCATCGACATCGCGCAGCCGCACCGGGCCCAGCGCTTCGATGTCATCACGCAGCATTTTGCCCGCGCGTTCGGACAGATTACGGAGGAACAATTCGCGGATCCGGTCGGAGCCTCCCTTAAGGGCGATCGGCAGCTTTTCCTTCTCGACACTGCGCAGCAGCGTCTGAATATCCTGCGGGGCGAGGCGCACCAGATCATCGAAGGTGAACATCAGCGCCTTGATCCGCTGCGCCGCATCCTGGTTCTTGACCTCCAATGCGCCGATCAGCCGCGACTCCACGGCCCGGTCGAACGAATTGAAGATCTCGGCCATTTTCGCATGCGGATCGCGTTGCGCACTCGATGCGAGATTGGCCATGAAATCGACCTTCAACGTGCGTTCGACGTCGTCGATTGCCTCGCGCTGTACGCCGCCGAGTGCCAGCATGCGTTCGACAACATCGATCGCCAGCGCTTCGGGCAACAGCGGAATCACCCGCGCCGCATGCTCCGCCGGCACACGGGACAAGACCATTGATGCCGTCTGCGGATGTTCGTGACACAAATAATCGGCGAGTACCGATTCGTTCACCTTGCCGAGTTTGTCCCAGATGTTGCGTCCAGCCGGGCCATAGAGATCTTCCAAAATCTGGTTGACCATCTCCGCGGGCAGCATTGCGCGCAGCATCCGTTCGGTCGCTTCCGCCGAACCCGAGACAGAACTGGTCCGGCCGAGGCTCGCGGCAAATTCCTGACACAACTGCTCGACGACTTCCGGCCCGACCTTGCCGATGCCTACCATGGCGCGCGAGACATCTCGGATTTCGTCATCCTTGAGCATCGCCATCAGCTTGCCGCCATACTCGTCGCCGAGTGCGAGCATCAGGATGGCGGTACGCGCCGCGCCGCTCAGCGCTAGGGTTGAGCCGCTCACGAAGTCCCTTCCTGGCTAAGCCAGCCACGGATCACGGCAACACTGTCTTCAGGATTGCGATCGATCAACTCGACGATCGCCCGGATGGGATTGTCCGCCCCCTCCTGGTCTGGACCGGCGATCGCCGCCTGGTTGGGACCCCCGATCGCTGCATCGGCACTGGCAGGGACCGGCGGTGCCGTGAGGCGGCGAACCATTGGACGGAACACCACCAGCAGGGCGGCCAGCGCGATCAGGCCGCTCACCACGATCCGCAGGAGCGGCATCAGCATGCCGCTGCTCATGAAGCGCGCCAGGAGCGATTGTTTCGGTGCGGCGATCATCGTGTTGGTATTGGCGAACGCCATCGACTGCACATCGACCACATCGCCGCGCGCCTTGTCGTACCCGATCGCGGTCTGCACCAAATTCTGGATCCGCGCGATCGTCGCCGCTGAGCGGGGCCGGGTTATCATCTGTCCCTTCGGTCCTTTGACCTGGACATCATCGAGCATTACGGCGACGCTGATCCGGGTGATTTCGGGAGTCGCGTGGATCGTGTGTTTCACCGTCTGACTGATCTCGTAATTCGTTGTCTGGTCGGTGCGCGATGTTGCATCGACCGATTTCGGCGTCGCCGGAGCGGTCGATGCGCCCGGCAGATTGTTTGCAACCGAGACTGTCTTGTTATCGTTCTCGGTCCGGTTGGATTTGGTCCGGCTTTGCTGCTGGCTGCGCACCACCTGGCCGTTCGGGTCGTAGCTTGTCGCGGTCTGCGCGGTCCGGTCGAAATTCATCGAGACCGCCGTGACGACCCGCACCTGATTCGGTCCCAACGCGGCGTCCAGCATCGAGCGTACAGCATCGGTCAAATGCTGCTCGGTTGCCTGCTTCAGGCTGGCATCCCGGGCATCGAGCATGGCGTTGTCGTTGCGCCCCGCCTGTGCCAGCAAATCGCCTCGATCATCGGCGATTGAGATATTTGAAGGTTTCAATCCGGGCACGGCGGAGGCCACCAAATTCAGGATCGCATCGATGCTCTGCCGGTCGAGCGGTGCGGCGCCCGCGAGCGACAGCATGACGCTCGCTTGTGCCGGGGCGGTATGCAGGCTGAAATCGTCCGCCTGGGGCAAGACTACCTGAACCCGCGAAGACCGAATGCCCTGGATCAGATCGATCGTGCGCTCCAATTCGCCATCGATCGCACGGGTCTCATCGATCCGGTCGAGAAAATCCGAGCCGGTCAGTGGGTTCTGATGATCGAAAATCGCAAAACCGCTCGAGCTGCCCGCCGGCAGATCATGCTGGGCCAAGAGCAGCCGCGCCTGATCCAACTGCGTCGGCTCCACCATGATACTGTGGCCGTTGTCGCCGATCTCGTATTTGATGTGTGCAGCCGCCAGAGCGGTGGTGATGTTGCTCGCGTCCTTCAGGCCGAGCCCGTCGTATAAGGTGGCGTTGGGGCTGGGCCCGCCGGTTACTGCCAATGTGGCCATCAACGCCAGCACGCCAACTGCCACGGCGGCCATGGCGCCGAGCTTCACCGGGCCGAGTGCACGCAAATTCTCGATCAGTTTGTTCATCGGGCGCCAAACCCCCCGGTCAGGGGTCTGCGTGGCGGGACACGGAGCGGCATCGGTTCATCCTGCTGTCGCGACGATTTTGTCGCAGTGCAAGAATGTCAGATGAAGGTAAGCGTTTGGTTAACGCTCGGCAGAATTTGCCGGGTCGCGCCGCGTTTTGAAAAAGTTCGTCAGCAGTTCGGCGCTCTCCCGCTCGGCCACGCCGCCCACCACGTCAGGCCGATGATGGCAGGTGGTTTGCTCGAAAACGCGAGGCCCGTGCTCGACCCCGCCCGATTTCGGGTCGTACGCGCCAAATACCAGCCGCTCGATCCTGAACAGCGAGGCCGCAGCCGCGCAGAGCGGGCAGGGCTCCAATGTCACGGTCAGGGTGCAGCCCGGCAGAAATTTCCCACCGAGTCGCAAAGCCGCTGCGCGCAGCGCGAGCATCTCGGCATGGGCGGTTGCGTCCCTGCGCGCCTCCACCTCGTTGCCGAAGGCGGCGAGTACGGCGCCTGCCGCATCGGTCACTACCGCGCCCACCGGCACCTCGCCGCGCGCGGCCGCCTTGCCGGCTTCGATCAGGGCCTGCGCCATCGGGGTCATGCCGCTCTCTTGCCTTGGCGCACCCAACAGGTCTAGCTCCGCATATGACAAAGCGCCCGACCATCGGCCTGACCCTCGATGCCGAGGCACCGGGCGGCTACTCGAAATTTCCCTGGTACGCGATCCGCCAGAATTATATGGACGCGATCGCCGATGCCGGCGGCATTCCAGTGGCCGTGCCGCATCGCGCCGAACTGGCTGGCGCCTATCTTGATCTCATCGATGCCCTCGTCGTCACCGGCGGCGCGTTCGATGTCGATCCCGCGCTGTACGGTGATGCGACCAGGCACGACACCGTTTCGCTCAAGCAGGGCCGCACGACCGCCGAACTCGCCTTGCTACGCGGGGCGTTGGCGCGCGATATGCCCGTGCTCGGCATCTGCGGCGGCGAACAATTGCTCGCCGTGGCCCTTGGCGGTACGTTGATCCAGCATATCCCGGCGGAAATCGCGAACGCCCTGGCCCATGAGCAACCGAACTCGCGCGACCAGCCCGGCCATGATGTGCAGATCAGCCCCGGTACGAGGCTCGCTGCGATCGTTGGCGCCGCCTCCATGCGGATCAATTCTTCACATCATCAGGCCGTGCGCGACCCCGGTGCCGCGCTGCGGATCAACGCGACCGCGCCGGACGGGGTGATCGAAGGTGTGGAATCCGCTACTCACCGGTTCTGCCTCGGCGTGCAGTGGCATCCCGAATTCCTGATCGATCCCGGCGATGCCCGTATTCTGGCCGCGCTGGTCGGTGCTGCGTCATGACCGAAAAAGGGGGCTACGCCGCGCCGGACCGCGAGCAGGGCGAGCGCATCGCCAAATACCTTGCCCGCGCAGGCATCGCCAGCCGGCGCGATGCCGAACGTATGATCGGCGAGGGCAGGGTGGTGCACAACGGCAGTACGGTCGAGCACCCGGCCACATTCGTCAGCCCCGGCGATATCATTCTGGTCGATGGCAACCCGGTCGGCGAACCGGCCCGCACGCGGCTTTGGCGCTATCACAAGCCGGATGGTCTGCTCACCACGCATCGCGACCCCGAAGGCCGCCCGACCGTGTTTGAAAAACTCCCGGCGGACCTGCCGCGCGTGGTCAGCGTCGGCCGGCTCGATCTCAACAGCGAGGGATTGCTGCTGCTGACCAACGACGGTGCCATGGCCCGCCGGCTCGAACTTCCCACCACGGGCTGGCACCGCCGCTACCGGGTGCGTGTTTACGGCATGGTCGATTCCGACAAGCTCGCCGCGCTGAAAGAAGGCATCACGGTCGATGACGTTCGCTACGGCCCGATCACCGCGGAGGTCGATTCCGCCAAGGGTGCCAACGCGTGGCTCTCGGTCAGCATCACCGAAGGCAAGAACCGTGAAATCCGCAAGGTCATGGCGGCACTCGGGCTGGAAACCACCCGCCTGATCCGCGTGGCCTACGGCCCGTTCCAGCTGGGCAGCCTGGTGCGCGGCGCGGTTGCCGAAATTACCGGCAAGGTCCTGCGCGAGCAATTGCCCAAGGACAAATAATGGCGGCGCCGCGCATCATCGCCGGTGCCTGGCGTGGCCGCGCGCTGGGCGCCCCGCCGGGTCTGACGACGCGACCCACCGCGGGGCGGGTGCGACAGGCGCTGTTCGACATGCTGATGCACGCCCCCTGGGCCGAAGGCGCGGTTGCAGGAAGCGCCGTGCTCGACGTGTTCGCCGGCTCCGGGGCGCTCGGGCTCGAAGCCCTCTCGCGCGGCGCCGCGAACGCTACCTTCATCGATCACGACCGCGCCGCGATGGATATGATCCGCCGCAACATCGCGGCCTGCAACGCAACCGACCGCGCCCGCCTGATCCCCGCCGACGCGCTCGATCCACCCCAGGGTCCACCCCACACCCTGATTTTGCTCGACCCGCCCTACGGCAACGACCTGGTCCCCCGCGCGATCGCAGTGCTCGCTAAAACCGGCTGGATCGCCCCCGAAGCCCTGATCGCCGCCGAATTCGGCAGGAGCGATCCGCCGCCGCCCGGTATCGAACCGCTCGCCGGACGCACCCATGGCGCAGCACGGCTCGTGATCTGGCGTGCGCGATAAATTGACGCGTCTTATGATCGGACGAGCGGCGTATCGCGTTGTAGGGAAGGGGAAGGGAAGCACTTCTTTTTTGTAAAAAAGAAGCAAAAAACTTTTGTTTGTCTGGGGCACGGACGGTTTCACAGGCACGGGCCCAAATTAACAAAGTTTTTTTTGTTTCTTTTTTGTTCACAAAAAAGAAGGACTTGCCTTGTCTTTTTGTATATTTTATTACGATATCGTAACGAATAAGGCGTAGGAAATCACGGCCCTTTGCGCCACATTTTTTTGACGTTGAAGGATGGCACGAAGGGCTGGTGCCAGGGTGGTACGGGCGGTGGGGGTGGGCCGAGGATTTCGCGGAGTTGTTCTTGCGTGAAGTCGATGCTGCCGTCGGGGTTGATTTTGTATTGGTCCATGAAGCTGGGCTGGCGCTTGGGTTTACGGATGCGCTTGGGCCGGGGCTTGGTCGATTTGGGGCGTTTGATGCTGGGTGGGTAGCGCAGGCCGAGCATGGTGTGCAGCGGGCGGAGGATGCGGCCGAGGCTGGGGTGGGTGGCGAGGAGGGCCTGGACGATGGGGTCTTCCATGAAGAGCTGGAGATCGCCTCGGGCGGTCGCACCGGCGACGATGGGGGCGGCGGGGCCGTTGGGGAGCAGGCGGATCAGCCACGCGAAGCCGCGCGGCAGGGTTAGGGCGGGTTTGGGTTTGGGTTTGGGTTCGGTGGCTTGTTTGCGCTCGGTCTTGGCGCGGATGCGCGGGGATTGCGGGGGTTTGGCGGCGATTTTGGCGAAGCGGGCGATCTGGCGGCTGAGGTAGTTCCAGATCAGGACGAGGAGCGGGCCGTGGATTTTGAGG
>NZ_NCJX01000025.1:8173-53746 GCF_002282635.1 Acidiphilium sp. 34-64-41
CCGCTAGATAAACCAAGGGGGGTGGGGGTGAGAAAGGGAAAAAGTTAGGCAGACGAAAAGAAGTACTTCTTTTTTGTAAAAAAGAAGCAAAAAACTTTTTTAATCTGGGGCACGGGCGTTGGAACCGGTACGGGCCCAGATGAAAAAAGTTTTTTTTGCTTCTTTTTTGTTCACAAAAAAGAAGATTCTTGCTTGCGTTTGTTTCGCCTGGCTTCAGGCGTCACGCCGCATCGCGCAACGCGATCAGAGCCGCGACAATCTCATCCACGCCCCATGCCAGCGTGGCATCTCCCACCACGATCTCGCCCATTGCGCTGTCCGGCAGCAGGCCCTGGCTGAACCAGCCGAACAGCCAGCACTGGCGTTCTCGCGCCACGGTCAGTACCGCCTGGTTCATCCGCGCCGCCGATGCCGCGAAGTGCACTTGAAACGAGTTGCATTGCGGCGGATCGGGGAACAGCGTGATCCCTGCCACGCCGCGCAGCGCTGCCGCGATGTCGCACGCGCGCCGGTAATAATCGCCCATCCGGGGCAGGGTGGTGTCCAGCGCATCGAGCGCGGTCACGATCATTGGAAACGCCATCGGCAGGTCCCCGCCGTAGCGCACGCGCCAGGGTTTCGCGGCATCGATCGTGGCGCGATCGCCGGCCAGCACGCAGCCACCGAGACCACCCAACCCCTTGTAGAGCGATACGTAGACCGTGTCCGCGACCGCGGCGATGTCGGCCAAGGGCCGATCGTACCAGGGTTGCACCTCCCATAACCGCGCGCCGTCGAGATGCAGTGGCACGCCGACCTCGCGTGCCCAGCCGGCGATTGCCTGCAGATCATCCCACGGCAGTGCCTGATAGCCTGGCCGGCGGAGCGGCAATTCCAATGTGACGGCTGCCAGCGGCTCGCGCACGCCTGCCAGATCGGTCACGGTGAAATGCCGTTCATCGCGCCCCAACCGCACCGGCACCAGCCCGGCCAGCCGCGCGAGCGCGTCCTTTTCGTCGATTGCCAGATGAGATTGCGGATGCAGCGCCACGGTACGCCGGTTGAGCCGGTTCGCGTGGACCAGCAACGCGGCCTGCTGGGCGATGATGCCTTTGGGAAACCACAGCCCGGCTTCCTTGCCGAGCAATGCCGCAACCCGCGTCTCCAGCAATTCGATCGCGGGACCTTCGCTGTAGTGATCGAGCCCCAGGCCGATATGCGGTGAGGCCGCCAGCGCCGTCGTAAACGCCGCGGCCGTCACGGGCCCCGGCGCGGACAAAAAGTGGATGCACCCCGCGCGCAGCGCGGCGCGTTCGTTTTCGCTCGATTGGCTCATGAAATCTCCTGCTGCCGCGTCATGCCACGGGCCGCGCGATGATGACAAACCGGCCCAATCCCGATACTTTGGTGTGATGGAAACGTCAGCAACCATCGCCGCCGCCCGCAGCCTGTTCGGCGATCGCCTCAGTCTCAACCAGACGATCCGCGAAACCCATGCGCATGGCGAGGCCAATGCGGCGAATACCTTGCCGGATGCGGTGATCTTCCCGGAGACCACCGGCGAGATCTCCCAGCTTCTGGCGGTGTGCCATGCCAACCGCACGCCGGTGACGCCGTTCGGTGCCGGGACGTCGCTTGAAGGGCATGTCACGCCGGTCGCCGGCGGCATCAGCCTTGATTTGACGCGCATGAACCGCATTCTTGCCGTCAATGATGCCGATCTGGATGGCCGGGTCGAAGCCGGCGTTACCCGCAAGCAGCTCAACACATATTTGCGCGACCATGGCCTGTTTTTTCCGGTCGATCCCGGTGCGGACTGCACGATCGGCGGTATGTGCGCCACCCGCGCCTCCGGCACCAACGCCGTGCGCTATGGCACCATCCGGGACAACGTGCTTGGGCTGCGCGCCGTGCTGGCCGATGGGACGATCGTGGATACCGGCGGGCGGGTACGCAAGTCGGCCACCGGCTATGACCTTACGCGCCTGCTGATCGGCTCGGAGGGTACGCTTGGCATCATTACTGAGATCCAGCTTCGGCTGTACGGCATCCCCGAGGCGATTGGCGCAGCGGTGTGCGGTTTCGCGACCGAGCGCGGCGCGATCGATGCGGTGATCGAGATCATGCAGACGGGCATTCCGGTCGCGCGGATCGAATACGCCGATCCCGACCAGATGGCGGTCTCGATCGCTTATTCCAAGCTCGATCTGATCGCCCAGCCGACCCTGCTGTTCGAGTTCCATGGCACGGCGCGCGGTGTTGCCGAGCAGGCCGCGATGGCCGAGGCGATTACCGCTGCTCATGGCGGCCAGAGTTTCGCCTTCGCCACCGAAACCGAAGCCCGCAACAAGCTCTGGCAGGCGCGCCACGATGCCTATTGGGCCGCGCGGGCCGCGTTTCCGGGCCACGGCGCGTTTTCGACCGACACGATCGTGCCGATTTCCAACCTTGCCGAAGCGATGGAACAGGCGCGTGAATCGGTTACGGCATCGGGCCTGCGCGCCTGCATCGTCGGTCATGTCGGCGATGGTAATTTCCATGTTCTGATCCTGTATCCCGATACGGCGGATGGTGCCGCGCGCGCCTGGGCGCTCGACCGGGAAATCGTCGGCCAGGCGCTCGATCTTGGCGGGGCGGCCAGCGGCGAGCACGGTGTTGGCATCGGCAAGCGGGAATTCATGATGCGTGAGCATGGCGCCAGCGCGCTGGCCATGATGCGGAGCATCAAATCGGCGCTCGACCCGCGCGGCATTCTGAACCCGGGCAAGATGTTTCTCGACTGAGCGGCCGATGATGGCAGCCATCTTGCATTGCCCGGTGATGAACGACCGCACAGGGCCGATGACGCAACGTGGATATCCTGATCGCCGATACCGACCCCGCCCGTGCCGAAACGCTTGCTGCGCGTCTGGCTGTGCAAGCTGGGGCAGGCCGCATCCGCATCGCGCCGCCGCTGGAAAATCTGGCGCTGATCGTCGCGGCGGAGCGGCCGGATATCGTGATCGTGGATATGGCGCGCGCGGATCGTGACAGTCTTGAGCACTTGCGCAGCATCGCCGCCCACCAGATGCCGGTGATGCTGTTCATCGATGAAGACGACCCCGCTTTCATGGAAGAGGCGATCAGCGCCGGCGTGGTGTCCTACCACGTCAACGCCGCCAGTATCACCGACATCAAGCCGATCCTGCGCAGCGCCATCGCGCTGTATCGCCACGCCAGCGCCCGGGACGTGCGCCTTGCCGCCGCGGAGGCGGAATTGTCGGACCGCCGGCTGATCGATGGGGCGAAGCGCCTGCTGATGCGCCGCGATAACATGAGCGAGCCGGCCGCCCACCGTTTTCTGCAGCGCCGGGCGATGGAGCGCCAGATGCGCTTGGCGGATGTTGCGCGCGCATTGCTCGCTGCGCCATCGGCCGGCGAATCGGGGGATTATGCTTGATGAGGGGCACGGCATGAGTGGGCAGAAATTGAACATCGGCATCCTGCGCCTGCTCGATAGCGCGCCGGTTCTGATCGCCCGTGAACGTGGGTTCTTTGCTGCTGCCGGGCTCGATGCGAGCGTGCTGATCGAGCCGTCCTGGGCCAATATCGCCGACAAGCTGGCCTATGGGATGCTCGATGCCGCCGTGATCCTGGGGCCGCTCGCGATGGCCATGAGCCTGGGCCTGCGCGGTCGCGCGACCGGCCTGCGGCTGGCCGCCACGCTGAGCCGCAACGGCAACGCGATCGTGCTGGCAAACCGTTTCGCCGCCCAGCCTGATCTTGCCTCTGGCATCGGCAGCGCCCGATTTGCGGTGGTGCACGCCTATTCCAACCACGACCTGCTGTTGCGCGACTGGTTGGCGGCGCGCGGGGTTGCGCCCGGTGCCGCGACCATCGTCACGCTGCCGCCCGCCGATATGCAGACCGCCCTGGCGCGCGGCAGCATCGCGGGTTTTTGCGCCGGCGCGCCGTGGGGCGCCTTGGCCGCGCGCGCGGGTGTTGGTTCGCTGGTCGCGACCTCGGCGGCCATCGCGCCCGGCCATCCGGAAAAACTTGTGGTCATTCGTGAAGAGATCGCCGCGGCCAACCCGATGCTTGCGGCCGCGCTGCGCGATGCCCTGGGTGCCGCGACCGAGTTGTGCCATCTGCCGGAGCATCGCGCCGGGCTGGCCGCCAGCCTCGCATTGCCCGCCAACCTCGATCTTCCGGCTGAGTTGCTGGCTGAATCCTTGAGTGGTGAGGACGGCAATCCGCTGTTCATGCGGGGCGTCGAACTGCGCCCGGCCCGTGCCGATCTGCAATGGACGATCGCGCGGATGCAGCGCGCCGGCCACCTGGCCGGTACCGACCCTGCGGCGGCGGAGCGGTCACTGTTGCGGCAATAAGGCGTCGCCGTCGTGACTAAGAAAGCGGCACATGGCTGAAAATACGGTTAATGATGCCTTTGTAATCGGCAAATGAACTTCGCTATTCCGAAAAAGACCGAAGTTTGGGCCGCAATGGTTTTGGCATCATTCTTGCTGCTGTGGTTGCGCACGGAAACGTGTTGCGCCGCTGCCAAGGACGGTTTCGGCGCTCGCCCGGGGTGAAAGCTCCGCTGCACAGGATCGCGCGCCAATGAGGGCCGTTTCGCGGATCATGGATCCGCAGGAGTGCGACCATGAGCGTATCGCGTGATAAATCGTTTCTGAAGGCGGGACATTTCCCGAGCCTGCTCGCGGCTTTTCTGTATTTCGACATGAGCTTCATGATCTGGGTGCTGCTTGGTCCCCTGGCGGTGCAGATCGGCAAGCTGCTTCATCTCGACCCTGCCCAGAAGGGGCTGATGATCGCGCTGCCGGTGCTCTCCGGCGCTCTGCTGCGCATCGTCGCGGGTTTCGCGGTCGATCAGTTCGGCGCGCGTGCTACCGCCATCGTCGCCCAGATCATCGTCATCCTCGGGCTCGGCTTCGCCTGGTTGCATGGGATCACCTCGTACCACGAAGTGCTGGCGCTTGGGCTTGTTCTTGGTGTTGGCGGTGCCTCCTTCGCGGTCGCGCTGCCGCTGGCCTCGCGCTGGTACCCGCCCGAGCACCAGGGCACCGCGCTCGGCATCGCCGGCGCGGGCAATATCGGCACTGTCGTTACCGCGCTGGCCGCCCCCTCGCTCGCCATCGCGATCGGCATCGGTGGCGTGTTCGGCGTTGCCGCGATCCTGATGATCCTGACCCTGATCGGCTTTGCGGTCCTCGCCAAGAACCCGCCCGCCTATAAATTCCCGCAACCGCTCGGCAAATATTTCGAGGTCCTGAAAATCGCCGACACCTGGTGGTTCATGGGTTTCTACGGCGTCACTTTCGGTGGTTTCGTTGGTCTGTCCGCCGCGCTTACCCTGTATTTCCACACGGTTTACGGCCTCACCCCGGTGCATGCCGGCTTTGCCACCGCAGCCTGCGCCTTCGTTGGTGGCTCGATCCGCCCGTTCGGCGGCTACCTTGCGGATCGGCTGGGCGGCGTGCGCGTGCTCTCGGCGCTGTATCTGCTGGCGGCGGCGGCGCTGATTGTGCTGAGCATGGGCATCGGCAGTTTCTGGCCGGCGCTCGCGGTGTTCATTGTCGTGATGGCGGCGTTCGGCATGGGTGACGGGGCGGTGTTTCAGCTGATCCCCGCCCGGTTTGGCCGCGAGATTGGCACCGCAACTGGCTTCGTCGGCATGGCCGGCGGCGTCGGCGGCTTCTACCTCGCCTCCAGCCTTGGCTTTTCCAAGCAGCTTACCGGCTCCTATGGCGCGGGCTTCCTGATTTTCGCGGGCCTCGCCCTGCTCGCTTTCGGGGGTTTGTCGATCGTCAAGCACCGCTGGCGTGCCGATTTCACCGCCGCCGCGATCGACGGTGCGACCGTTCGCGTTTGACCTTTATCAACAGAAAGTCTGCACCATGGATGGTTCCAACATGCCCCGCCCGCGCCTTGTGGTGATTGGCAACGGCATGGCCGGCATGCGCACGGTCGAGGAGAGTCTCGCCCTGGCCCCCGGCCATTTCGACATCACCGTGTTCGGCGGCGAAGCGCAGCCGAACTATGATCGGATCATGCTCTCGCCGCTGCTCGCCGGCGGCAAGAGCTTCGCCGACATCGTGCTGAACGACTACGATTGGTACGCGGCCAACAACATCCGCCTGATCGCCGGCGAGCATGTCGATTGGGTGGACCGCAAGAACCGGCTCGTGCGCGGTGCCAAGGGCAGCGAGGTGCCTTATGACATGCTGCTGCTGGCGACCGGCTCGAACCCGTTCGTCCTGCCGATCCCCGGCGCGGACAAGGCGGGCGTGCTCACCTTCCGCACCGTCGCCGATGTCGAGGACATGCTGGCGGTGGTGAAACAGGGGACCAAAACCGTGGTCATCGGCGGCGGCCTGCTCGGGCTGGAAGCCGCCCATGGGCTCAATCTGCGCGGTGCGGATGTCACCGTGATCCATTTGATGCCGACGCTGATGGAACGCCAGCTCGATGCCTCGGCCGCCTATCTGCTCGAACGCGCCCTGACCAGGCGGGGCATGACCATCCTGACCGCGACCGAGACCGCCGCGTTCGAGGGTGATGAAGCAATCACCGCCGTCCGGCTGAAGGACGGCACCCGGATTCCGGCTGAGCTCGTGGTCATGGCGGTCGGCATCCGGCCCAACGCGGGGCTTGCCCGCGCGATCGGCCTGGAGTGCAACCGCGGCGTGCTGGTCGATGACTGGATGCGCACGTCCGATCCTGCGATTTTTGCGATCGGCGAATGCGTCGAGCACAACGGGCAGGTGTTCGGCCTGGTCGCGCCGATCTGGGATATGGCGAAAATCGCGGCGAAAACCATGGTCGGCGCGCCGGCGCCCGGGTTCACGCCGGTCGCCAGCGTTACCCGCCTCGTGCTGCGGGAAAACCGCATCGTCGGCATGGTCTGCATCGGCGATGCCAGTGATGCCGCGTGGCATTTCCAGCTGATGAAGGACGAGACCGATATCGAGGCGTTTCGCGACACGCTGATTTTCGGCCCGGTCAGCGACGATGCGGCCGACCCGGATGCCGCGGTGCTCGCCTTGCCCGACAGTGCGGAGATCTGCGGCTGCAACGGCGTCTGCAAGGGTGCGATCACCGCATCGATCACGGCGTTCGGCCTGACCACGGCCGATGCGGTCCGCGCGAAGACCAAGGCCTCATCATCCTGCGGCTCGTGCACCGGTCTGGTCGAGGCGCTGCTGAAATCAGCGCTCGGCGCCGCCTATGCGCCGGTTTCGGTCAAGCCGATGTGCGCATGCACCACCCTGGCGCATGACGAGGTGCGCCGCCGCATCACGGGCGGTGCGCTGAAGACCATTCCCGCCGTGATGCAGGCGCTCGAATGGCACACGCCGGATGGCTGCGCCGCCTGCCGGCCGGCGTTGAATTATTATTTGATCTGCGCGTGGCCGGGCGAATACGTCGATGATGCGCAGTCGCGCTTCGTCAACGAGCGCATGCACGCCAATATCCAGAAGGACGGGACCTTCTCGGTCGTGCCGCGCATGTGGGGCGGGCTGACCAATTCGCGCGAGTTGCGCGCGATCGCCGATGTGGTCGATAAATATTCGATCCCCGAGGTCAAGATCACCGGCGGCCAGCGGATCGACATGCTCGGGGTCAAGCGCGAAGATCTCACCGCCGTCTGGCGCGATCTCAATGCCGCCGGGCTGGTCTCCGGCCATGCCTACGGCAAGGCGCTGCGCACCGTGAAAACCTGCGTCGGTTCCGAATGGTGCCGCTTCGGCACACAGAACTCGACCGCGATGGGTGTGGCGCTCGAACGCATGTCGTGGGGCTCGTGGACGCCGCACAAGTTCAAGATGGCGGTCTCCGGCTGCCCGCGCAACTGTGCTGAATCGAGCATCAAGGATTTCGGCGTGATCGCGACCGACGCGGGCTGGGACCTGATGGTCGGCGGCAACGGCGGCATCAAGCTGCGCGGCACCGACATGCTCTGCAAAGTCACCACCGATGCCGAAGTCATGGAATATTGTGCCGCCTTCATGCAGCTCTATCGCGAGGAGGCCCGCTACCTCGAACGCACCGCGCCCTGGATCGAGCGGGTCGGGATCGCGTATGTCCGCCAGCGCATCGTTGATGATCACGCCGGGCGCGGCGACCTCGCGTCCCGCTTTCACCACGCGCAGCGCTTCGCGCAGTTCGACCCCTGGGCCGAGCAATCGACCGGGCCGGAGCCGGCGCAATACAGCCACGTCGCGGAGTTGGTGTAATGGACGGCATGATGGCCGAAGCGGCCTTTATCGACATCGGCGGGCTCGATGACATTCCCCTGCGCGGGGCGCGCACCGTCGCCACGGCGCATGGCACCATCGCCATTTTCCGCACCGGCGATGATGCGGTGTTCGCGCTCCGCGATTCCTGCCCGCATCGCGGCGGGCCGATCAGCCATGGCATCGTCCATGGCCACGGCGTCACCTGCCCGTTGCATGGCTGGGTGATCTCGCTCGAATCCGGTGCCGCGGTCGGTGAGGACGCGCCCTGCATCGCGCGGTTTCGCACCCGCATCGAGGGCAGCCGCATCCTGCTCGACATCGCCGGACCCATTACCACGGCATGAACACCACCTGCCCCTATTGCGGGGTCGGCTGCGGGCTGATCGCGGGGCCTGAGGGCCTCACCGGCGATGCCGCGCATCCGGCCAATCGCGGCAAGCTCTGTGTGAAAGGTGCGACGCTTGGCCTGACGCTGGATGACCGCGACCGGCTCACCACACCGACCATCGGCGGCCGCGCCGCGACCTGGTCCGAAGCGCTCGATCACGCGGCCGATCGCTTCGCTGCCGCGATCGCCGAACACGGGCCGGATTCCGTGGCCTTTTACGTCTCGGGCCAATTCCTGACCGAGGATTATTACGTCGCCAACAAGCTGATGAAAGGCTTCATCGGCAGCGGCAATATCGACACCAACTCCCGCCTCTGCATGGCGAGCCCGGTTGCCGCCCATATCCGTGCCTTCGGTGAGGACATCGTGCCCGGCGTCTATGCCGATTTCGACGAAGCCGATCTCATCGTGTTCACCGGCGCCAATGCCGCCTGGTGCCACCCGGTGCTGTTCCAGCGCGCGCTGCGCGCCCGTGAGGTGCGCGGCACCAAAATCATCGCGATCGACCCGCGCCGCAGCGCCACGGCGGACCTCGCCGATTTGCACATCCCGATCGCCCCGGGTGGCGATCTTGCGTTGTTCGCGGCTCTGCTGAACCTCTGCGCCGAACGCGGCGTGCTCGATCATGGCTTCATCCGCAACCATACCAGCGGGTTCGACGATGCGCTGATCGCCGCCCGCACCGCGGGCCACGGCATCGATGATGCGCTGTTCGACCAACTGGCCGATCTGGTCGCGACCACGCCGCGCATGGTCACCGCCTTCTCGCAGGGCGTCAACCAATCGGAAATCGCGACCGATACCATCAACGCCATCCTTAATCTGCATCTCGCGACCGGCCGGATCGGCAAGCCCGGTGCGACGGCCTTCTCGCTCACCGGCCAGCCGAACGCGATGGGCGGGCGCGAGGTCGGCGGCCTGGCCAATCAGCTCGCAGCGCATCTTGCCTTCGACGATCCGGCCCATCACGATCTGCTCCGGCGGTTCTGGCAGGCCCCCAACCTCGCGCGGCACCAGGGCCTCAAGGCGGTCGATCTGTTCGATGCGATGCACCAGGGCCGCATCCAGGCGATCTGGATCGCGGGCACCAACCCCGCCGAATCGCTACCGCGCAGCAATCATATCCGCGCGGCGCTGGAGCGCTGCCCCACGGTCATTGTCGCCGATTGCTGGCCGACCGCGACCACGGCGCGCGCGCATATCGTGCTGCCTGCCGCCGGCTGGTCGGAAAAGGACGGCACCGTCACCAACTCCGAACGTCTGATCTCCCGCCAGCGCGCCTTTCGTTCGGCACCCGGCGATGCGAAGCCCGACTGGTGGATGTTCACCGAACTCGCCCGCCGCCTCGGCCACGCGGCCGCGTTCGATTTCGCAAACCCCGCCGCCATCTTTCGTGAACATGCGGCACTCTCCGCCTTTGAAAACAACGGCGCCCGCCGCTTCGATCTCACCCCGCTCGCCGCCATACCGGACGAGGATTACGACGCCCTGCGTCCTTTGCACTGGCCGGTCGCGCCGGGCGACCAGCGCCTGTTCACCCGGGGCGATTTCAGCACGCAGGACCGCCGCGCCCGGTTCATCGCCGTTACCGCTTGTCCCCGCGCGATCGCCGCATCCGGCACAATCACCCTGAACACCGGCCGCCTGCGCGATCAATGGCACACCATGACCCGCACCGGGCGCATCCCCGCGCTGATGGCCCATCGCGACGCCGCCACGCTCGACCTCGCGCCGCCCGACGCCGAGCGCCACGGCATCGGAACCGGCGATCTGGTCGAACTGACCAGTGCCCACGGCACCATCACGCTGCCCGCCCGGCTCGATGCGGCGCAAAGCGCGGGCACGGGCTTTGCCGGCATGCACTGGACCCAGGATCAAGGCAGCGCCGGCACCATCAACCGGCTGATCGGTTCCGCGCGCGATCCGGTTTCGGGCGAACCCGCGTTCAAACACGGTATCGCGCGCATCAGGAAAATCGAGCCGATCTGGCACGGTATCGCGCTGTGCCGGAATGCGGCCATCGCCCGCCTCAAGCCTGAGATCGGTGCCGTATGGTCGCGCACCCCGCGGGCCGGCGGGCTGATCCACCTGCGGTTCACCGGCACCGCGCCGCTGGCGCAAGGCACCACCTGCCGCACGCTCGCCGCGACCATGTTCGACCTGCAAGATACGATCGAAACGGTCGACTACGCCGATGCCAAATGCGGCGTGTTCCGCCTCGCGGCCCTGAACGGCGGCAGCATCCTGCTGCTGCTTCACGTCGCGCGCGATCACGCAGCCTCGCCCACGGTCGAGGCGCTGGAACAGCGCTTCAGCCAGGCGCTGGGCTCGCTCGATGCCGGTGCGCTGCTGATCGGCCGGGGTGCCAGCCGCGCCGTGCCGACCGGCCGGATCGTCTGTGTCTGCCATCAGGTCAGCGAACCCGCGATCCGCGCCGCCATGGCCGCCGGTCGCCTCACCACGATCGAGGCGATCGGTGCGGCCACCAAGGCCGGCACCGGCTGCGGCTCCTGCGTTTCCGAACTCAAGGGATTTCTCCGCCATGAATGCGTCGCCGCCGAATAATGCCGCACTACTCCCGGTCATCCTCGCCGGTGCCGGCCCGGGCGATCCCGATCTGCTGACGGTCAAGGCTCATCGCGCGATCGCGGCGGCGGACGTTATTCTGCACGATGCGCTGGTCGACCCCCGCATCCTTGCCCTTGCCACCGGCCGGCTCATCAACGTCGGCAAGCGTTGCGGCCGTCATGCGATGAAGCAATCCGAGATCTGCGCGCTGCTGGTCCGGCACGCGCGCACCGGCGCCCGCGTGCTGCGCCTGAAAGGGGGTGATCCGATGATCTTCGGCCGCGCCAACGAGGAAATCGCCGCCCTGCGCGCCGCAGGCATCGGGCTCACCATCATCCCCGGCATCACCGCTGCCACCGCCGCCGCAGCGGCGGTCGAAGCCTCGCTGACCGCGCGCGACATTGCCCGCAGCGTTACCTTCATCACCGGCCACGCCAGCGATGGCGGTTTGCCCGAACAGGATTGGGCGGCACTCGCGCGCCTGCGCGGCACCATCGCCTTCTACATGGGCGCCCGCCACGCCGGCATGATCGCCGATCGTTTGATCGAAGCCGGGCTCGACCCGGCGACGCCGGGCATCATCGTCATGAACATCAGCCGTGCTGATGAAACACACCGCACTGCCCGGCTGATCGACCTCGCCGACGGGATCGCCGCCGATGAGCTTGCATCACCCGCGCTGATCCTGATCGGCGCGGCGCTCGATGTCGCGCGTCAGCCGGCGCGCAGCTTGACCTGCAGGGTGAAACTCACCGCGTGATGCGGCATTTTGCCGGAAAACGGCGGAAACCGCGTGGCCCGCACGGCGGCGAGCGCTGCCTGGTCGATCGGCGGCGCGCCCGAGGAGCGCAGCACCGAAACCCCGACCAGCGCACCGCTTGGCGCGATCGTGATGGATACCGTGGTCACACCGCGCAGATGCATCATTTGCACCATTGCGGGTACGTGCAGATCGGCCTGCACCGATGAATGCACCAGGGCGGCATAGCGCGCCGTCGCACTTTCCACCTCGGCCGCCGAAACCGCGGGCTGAACCGGTGGCGGGGGTGGCGGTTGTGGCCGCGGCACGGCGATATGCGGCACCGGCTTCATCGGGTGCGGCTTCGGGATCGGCCGGGGCACGGGCCGGGGAATCGGCTTGGGTGGCGGCGGTGGCGGCAGCGGTTTCGGCGGTGCTACGGGTAGCGGCGGCGGGGGCAGGGGCTTCGGCGGCGGCGGCATCGGCTTGGGCGGTGGCGGCAAGGGCTTCGGCTTCGGGGGCGGTGCCATCATCTGGATCTTCATGATCCGTGGCCGATGATTGGCAACCGGCCCTGGCTGGTTGGCAAAATGCACGAACGCCAAGGTGGCCGCTGCTTCGACCAGCAACGCCGCAACCAATGCGAAGCCGAACCGGTCGGGCTCCTGATACGGCAACCGAGCTCGCCCCGCCATGCTCACGCCCGACATTACTGAGCCCCCGGCGCCGGTTGCGCCGCGATGCCGATATCGGTGACCCCGGCCTTGCGCGCGGCATCCATCACCGTCACGAAATGCTGGAATGCTACATGCTTGGAGGCCGCAATGGTCACCTGCGTCTTGGCGGTATCGCCGTCAGCCTGAAACAGCGCGGTCAGCTGCGGCGGGGTGAGCACCTTGTCCTTCACCTTCACCGTGCCATCCTTCAGGATGTTCACGGTGAATTTCGGGTGTTTCAGATGCTGAGTCTGGCTCGAGGTCGGCAATTGCAGCGACACGCCTGCATCCGGGATCATCTGCAACGTCACGATAATGAAGAACACCAGCAGAAACAGCATGACGTCGATCATCGGGATGATCTCGACCCGCGCCTTGCGGGCCTCGAAATAGCGCAGTTTCATGACGCTACTCCGCCGCCGCGCGCATCGAGCCGCCGGCCCGCACCATCGGCACCAGCAGGGCGCCATCGGTCCGATTCAGCACCATAGTCTTGATGGTTTCCAGTTGATGCAGGATCAGGCGGACCTGGTTTTGCAGCATGTTGAAGGCCGACAAACCCAGCATCGCGATCAGAATACCAAACGCGGTCGCCACCAGCGCATCGGCGACGCCGCCGGTCACCTCCGCCGGCGCGTGGCCCGGCGTCGCCAGCACCGAGAACGCATGGAACATGCCGATGATGGTGCCGAACAAGCCCAGCAGCGGTGCGAGCGTCACGATGGTATCGAGAATCCACAGTCGCTGGTCGAGCCTGGGTGCGACCAACATGATCGCCTCGTCCATCCGGTTGCCCATCGCGGTCGGGTCGGCATCGGCAATGTGATGCAGCGCGGTATCGAGCAGGACCGCTTCGGGCTGGCGGCCGGCAAAGTCGCGCATTTCGGCCACGTCGTTGACCGATAGCTGACCCATCCGCGCCATCCGCGTCACGATCGCGTTGCCGCGCAAAATCGCCCGGCGCAGGTACCACACCCGGTCGAGCATCACCGCGGTCGCGATCAGGAACAGAACGGCGAGGACGTAGAGCACGCCGTCCGAATAATTGGCGAGGTGGATGATATAGGCGAGTGTCATGGTCGCTGTCTCCGGCGGTTACAGACGCGGCGCAGCCTTAGACGAAGCTGCGCCGCAGTAGTGTGAAGGATCGATGACAGTTGAAGCCGGGATTAGAAATGCATCCCGACACTGCCATAGATGGTGAACGGCGCGCCCGGATAGGCCAGCAGATAGCCACCGTTGGACGTACCGAAATAGCCGCCCGACGAGATATACTCGTATTCGTTGTAGCGATTATTGGTCACGTTCAGCGCCGTCAGTTTGAAGTCGATCGATTTCTTGCCGGCGTAGGGCAGAATGATCGGCGCGCTGACCTTGAAGGACAGGTTGAACGTACCGTAGCTCGGCATCGTCTGGTGGCTTGGCGCTCCGGTCACGTTGTTGAACAGGTTCTGCGTGCCGTTGAACTGAACCCAGGCGCGCGGTTCAAGCAATGTGTTGTGATACAGATAATCGTAATAGGCGCCGACGTTGAAGCTCTTTTCGGGAACATAGGGAACCTTGCTGCCCGAGTAGCTGGTGCCGGGATTGGCCGCGCCCGCGCCGGTTACGTATGTCTGATAATTCGCATTGGTGATCGAGGCGTTGCCGTAGACGAACAGATTGTAGAGCGGGTTGTCGTTGAAATACATATTCACGCCCTTGTAGATCGAGCTACCGCTGGCGGTGATCTCGTTCCCGTTCGCGAGCGTGTAGTTGATCGACTGTTTGGCGTAGCGCAGGTGGAAATAGCTGATACCGGCCAGGAAGTGATGCAGAATTCCATCATCCTCGACGTTGAACTTGGCGCCACCCTGGAAGTCCTGGCCCAATTCAAGATGATACGAGTTCGGGTTGACCTTCTGGAACAATCCGCCGCCGCCGCCGACCGAAGGCGTGCGCAGGGATTCGGCGTAGCTGCCGTACAGCGCGAGCCATGGCAGAACCTGTAGATTGGCCGAAAGCGAAGGCTCGACGCCGCTGCGGCTTTCGTTCGCACCGCAACTCGCACCCTGATCGGTCACGTTGCCCTTGGTCTTGGCGCCGGTCAGCGGGCAATGCGTCGACAGCACGACGCCTGGCGCGAAGCCGAAATCCTGCAACGAGCCGTTGGAATAGCCGGTCTGGAAATTCACGAAACGAACGCCCGGCGTGATGTGCAACGCCGCGATCGGGCGGAAATCATCCTGCGCGAACAGTGCGAAATCGTCCTGGGTGAAATAGGACGAGCGGATTTTGCCGCCGATATTGACAACACCCTTGTTGCCGCCGTCGGCTACATTGTAGAAGTTATTCCGAGAATTATAAGTATCGTGGATATAGTAGGCGCCGGCATCGACCGTGTTCATTGCAAAGCTCTTGCTCAGCCAGAGCTTGTCGCCGAAAATATTGGTGTGCGGGCTGTTATATTCACTGACGTTCGGACCCGTGTTGTACAGGTCGTTCAGGCGCGAATGGACGCGGGTGATATTTTCGTACCAGGTCAGATTATGCAGCGTGGTCGCGTCACCAAGGTCGATGTTCTCCTTGGCGAACACCAGCCACATCGCATTGGTATCGAATTTCTCATAGGTGTTGAACGGCAGCGCGCTGTCGTAGCCCGAGGTCTGCTGGCTATACAGGGTCGAGCCCGCCATCCCCGGATTGCCGGTGATGGTGACACCCGCCTGCGGCGTGGTGGGAATGACGGGTACGCGGTAGCCGGCGCTGCGCGCGAAATAGCCGCCGAACTGGATGTTGCCGGCGGAGAACTGCTTCACGGTTTTCAGATAGATCGAGTAATTCTCGTTCGGACTTTTGAACCCGTCAGCCGCGGTGCGGAAACTGTTGCCGTCGCCGGCGCCGCCCGCGAGCACGGTGGACCAGCCATCGTAAAGCCCGGTGCGCAGGTCGAATTCGATGTTCTTTTGGCCGTAGCTGCCATAGGTCAGGTTGACATCGCCACCCGGTTTCGAGGTCGGCTGCATGGGTGTGTACTCAACCCCGCCGCCGATGTTGTTGTACCAGCGATTGACCGGATTGCCCGGCCCATAGGTGACCTGCGTGCTCTGGATCATCCCGGTCTGCGGAATGGTGTTGGATTGCCACAGGTTGGTCGACGGATCGACCACCGGAATCCCATCGAGCGTCACGCCGATCGAGCCGGTGCCGGTAAACCCGCCGTAGCCGCCCCAGCCTTGCTGCACGCCATCGAGCGTGATGGTGTATTTGGCCGAACCTGTATTGCCATAGCCGGTCACGGTTACGCCCGGCGAATACGACAGGATCTGCGCGGCACCGCCGACCGGGCCGGCCGCATCCATGATCTTGCGATCGAGCACGCGGGTCGTGGTGCCGGATTTGAAGAGTTTCTTGTGCGTCGGTGCGGTCGTGGCGCCCGGCACATATGCTGAACCGTTCGCACTCACGGTTCCCGCATTGACCGCCTGCGCTCGTGCTGCAACCGGGGCGAGTGCTGTGCCCGACAGCAGCAACACGGCAAAAGCCGTGCGTTTTCCATGATATTTTACGTGCGCATGTTGTGCCACGTTGATCTCCTTTGGTGTGCGTGAAACCGCCTGTTACGGTCTGTATCTTGCGGCGCTCAAACCAGATGAACGAAATGCAAGCAATGCGTTATCGCGAGTCTCGCTGCTTGTTTCACGGAACCTTCAAAAAACTGTCCCGCAATTGTCATTATCCGGCAATCTGCCCGACACGACTGACCTTGCGACCGGCGCGCCGCACCCCGACATAGGCGGCGAGACGCCACCACACCCAACATCGGAGTCACGATGCAATACCGCCAACTCGGCCGCTCCGGCCTGAAAATTTCGACCCTCACGCTCGGCACCATGACCATGGGCGGCAAGGGCGCTTTCGAAAAAGTCGGCAATGTCGGGCTCGCGGAAGCCAAGCGCCAGATCGATCTCTGCCTCGATGCCGGGGTCAACCTGATCGACACGGCCGACATTTATTCCACCGGCGGTTCCGAAGAGATTATCGGCGAGGCGCTGGGCGGCGTGCGCAAATCGGGTGTCATGCTCGCAACCAAAGTGCGCTTCCCGATGGGCAAGGGCCCGAACGATGCCGGACTGTCGCGCCATCACATTATCGAAGCGTGCAACGCCAGCCTCAAACGTCTGCGGACCGACTACATCGATCTCTATCAGGTCCATGAATGGGACGGCATCACCCCGCTCGATGAAACGATCGAGGCGCTGAACACGCTGATCAGCCACGGCAAGGTGCGCTACATCGGCTGCTCGAACTATTCCGCCTGGCATATCATGAAGGCGCTCGGCATCAGCGATGCGACGCACCGCCGGCGCTTCGTCAGCCAGCAGATCCATTACACGCTGGAGGCCCGCGAGGCGGAGAACGAATTGCTGCCGCTCGCGCACGACCAGGGGCTGGGCGTGCTGGTCTGGAGCCCGCTCGCCGGTGGCCTGCTGTCGGGCAAGCATCGCCGCGACCAGAAAACCCCCGAAGGCACCCGCCAACTCGCTGGGTGGAAGGAACCGCCGATCAACAACGAAGCCCGGCTGTGGGACATCATCGACGTACTGGTGAAAATCGCCGATGCCCGCGGCGTCAGCGGGGCGCAGATCGCGCTGGCCTGGCTGCTCGGCCGCCCGACCATCACCTCGGTCGTCATCGGTGCCCGCAATGAGGCCCAGCTTGCCGATAATCTGCAAGCGGCTTCGGTGGAACTCACCAGCGAGGAGCGTGCGGCGCTCGATCAGGTCAGTCTGTTGCCGCTGCAATATCCCTACTGGCATCAGGCGCAAACCGCGAAGGACCGGCTCGGCCCGGCCGATCTGCTGCTGCTCGGCCCGCATCTCTGAACCATGACGCAAACGGTCGAAACCGATGTTCCCGCACGGCTCGACCGTCTGCCTTGGGCGCGGTTTCACTGGCTGGTGGTTTGCGCCCTCGGCGTCACCTGGATTCTCGATGGGCTTGAGGTCACCATGGTCGGCTCGCTGTCCGGTGCCATCGCCAAATCGCCGTCGATGCACCTATCGAGCGCGGATGTCGGTGCGCTCGGCAGCGCCTATGTCGCCGGCGCCGTGCTGGGCGCGCTGTTCTTTGGCTGGCTGACCGATCGGCTTGGCCGCAAAAAACTCTTCACCATCACGCTACTCGTTTATCTAACGGCCACGATCGCTTCAGGGCTGGCCTGGAGTTTTACTTCGCTGCTGGTATTCCGCTTCATTACGGGTACCGGCATCGGCGGCGAGTATTCCGCGATCAACGCGACCATCCAGGAGCTCATTCCCGCCCGCATGCGCGGCTTCACCGATCTGGTGATCAACGGCAGTTACTGGATCGGTGCGGCGCTCGGTGCGATCGGCGCGCTCGCGGCGCTTGACCCCGCGATTATCCCGGTCGCGTATGGCTGGCGCGCCGCCTTCATCATCGGCGGGTTGATCGCGGCCATCGCGTTGCTGCTGCGCCGCTTCATCCCCGAAAGCCCGCGCTGGCTGATGACGCATGGCCGGCCCGATGAAGCCGCCGCCATCGTCACCGGCATTGAAACCCGCATCGGCATTGCCCCGCCCGATCATCCGTTGAAAACGATCCGACTGCGCACCGATGTCAAATCGTGGTTCGTGGTCGGCCTGCGCGCCCTCTTCACGCGCTACCGCGAGCGCGCCGTGCTCGGCATCACGCTGATGACCGCCCAGGCCTTCTGCTACAACGCCATTTTCTTCACCTACGCGCTCGTGCTCACCAAATTCTATCATGTCCCGAGTGCGCGCATCGGCCTGTATATCCTGCCCTTCGCGCTCGGCAATTTCGCCGGCCCGCTGCTGCTCGGCCGCCTGTTCGACACGTTGGGCCGGCGCATCATGATCACCGCGACCTACGGCATTTCGGGTGTTCTGATGGCGATCACTGGCGCGCTGTTTGCCCACAACGTTCTATCCGCCGCCAGCCAGACCGCCGCGTGGACCATCATTTTCTTCTTCGCCTCGGCGGCCGCGAGCTCAGCCTATCTCACGGTCAGCGAAAGCTTCCCGCTCGAGATCCGCGCCATCGCGATCGCGCTGTTCTACGCCTTCGGTACCGCGATCGGCGGCATCGTCGGGCCCATTCTGTTCGGCGCCCTGATCGGCAGCGGCAACCGCGGCAACTTGATGGATGGCTATCTGCTCGGCGGCGGCCTGATGCTGATCGCCGCCGTCACCGAAGCCCTGATCGGCCCCGATTCCGCCGGCAAATCGCTCGAAGACATAGCACAGCCGTTATCGGAGATTGTCTGACCCCACCACGATCGGTCGTGGCCGTCCCTCGCTGTCGATCGCAACGAAGGTGAACACCGCCTTGGTCACCCGCCGCTCGTTCTCGGAATCGCGCGCGCGCCGCCAGGCCTCGACATTCACCTTGATCGAGGTCCGCCCGACCGAGACCAGATCGGCGTAGACACTCACCTCATCGCCGATTTTCACCGGCCGGATGAAGCTCATCGCGTCCACTGCGACGGTCGCGATCCGCCCGTGCGCGACGCGCCCGGCCAGATTGCTGCCACCCAGATCCATCTGCGCCATCAGCCAGCCGCCGAAAATATCGCCGTTCGCATTGGCGTCGGCCGGCATGGCGATGGCACGGATCATCGGATGCGTCGGCGGCGGCGCCTCCGGATCGTCAGATGGCATCAGAGATTTTTGTCGATGAAGGCTTTCAGCACGCTCTTCGGCGCCGCACCCACATGCGTGGCGGCGGCCTTGCCGTCCTTGAACAGGATTAAGGTCGGAATCCCGCGCACGCCGAATTTGGTCGGCGTCATCGGGTTTTCATCGATGTTCACCTTCGCGATCGACAGCTTGCCAGCATACTCCCCGCCAAGCTCCTCCAGCGCGGGCGCGATCACCCGGCAGGGGCCGCACCACTCGGCCCAGAAATCGACCAGCACGGGCTCTTTCGATTCCAGCACCGAAATGGAAAACTCGGCATCGGAAACAGGTTTTGTCACGGCGCTCATGAGCGGTACTCCTTTATCTATTGCAAAATAATGGCGCGGATCATGCGTCAGGGCAATCGGGCGCGGGGCTGGGATGCGTAGGGGAGGGGGAAGAGTCTTCTTTTTTGTGAACAGAAAAGAAGCAAAAAAACTTTATTCATCTGGTCCCGTGCCGGTTCCAACGCCCGTGCCCCAGATTCAAGAAAGTTTTTTGCTTCTTTTTTTCAAAAAAGAAGCGCGTTCTTAACCTACCCCTCTAATGCGCCCGCGCCATCAGCCGATCCCTGCTGCCGCCGCGGCGCATGCCTTGCCAGCACCGACTCTGGCACCGGCATCACCGTGCCGTTCGCGGTCCACACCAGCATCGCCTGCACCGCCCGGCCTGGATAAATCGCCCCCAGTACTGCCGCGTAGGCCGCCAGCTGCGCCAGGTAGGGCAGGGGGATTGCGGCGGCATCGGCCGGCGGTTGCCGGTCGGTCTTGAAATCCGCCATCACGATCCGGTCCGGCAGCACGACCAGCCGATCGATCAACCCGCCGATCTCCACGCCCTGCACCACGCCCGCCACCGGCGCCTCGGCCCGGCTGCCCGGGCCGAACAGACCCGCCAGCGCTGGATGATCGAGCACCTGCATCACCGCATCCACCACGGCGCGCTGCGCGTCCCGGTCCAACCCGTGCCCGGCCTGCGCCGCATAGGCAGCCGCCCGGTCGCGCCGCTCGGCGGCTGCCACGGTGGGCAGATGCTGCAACAGCGCATGGATCAGCCGCCCCCGCGCCATCGCCGCCGCCCGCCCGGCCGCCCGCGCGCCCGCGCGCGGCGAGGCGGCGGCCAACCCGCGCGCCTCACCCTCCGCACTGCGACTCGGCACCAGCCGATCCACCCGATCCGGCGGTTCCGGCGGTGCTGCCGCGCGCCAGCCGGTTTCGGGCCCGATCCAGCCGGGGAGGGGTGCCAGCCGCGCCGCGACCTGCCGCCCGGTGCGGTCCGGCGCCGCCGTCTGCGCGCAGGAAACCACCGCCGCCTGCGCCGCCCAGGGCAGGGCGACATCCTGTTCCACCACGCCGTCCATCTGCCCGAATGCCACGCGCACCGCCTCGTACCAGCAGGTCTCGGGCAGCGCTTTTTTCGGTGCCGCGCCGCACACCACCAGATGATCCTCGGCCCGCGTCAGCGCGACATAGAGCAGCCGGTTGTATTCCTCGATCATCAGCCGCCCGGCCGCCGCCACCGCAGCGGCCACGGCGCTGCTGCGCAGATCCGCGCGCGGACAGAACACCGGCACCAGCACATCGCTCTGCGGCACGGTCAGCCAGTACAAAGTCTCGCGCTGCTGCGGCACGCTGGTGGTATCGGGCAGAATGACCAGCGGCGCCTGCAAGCCTTTCGCGCCATGCACGGTCATCAACCGCACCCGATCGCCCGCCGCCTCCGCCTCACGCTTGATTTCGGCGGCCGAAGCCTCCAGCGCCGCCAGAAACCCCTGCAGGCTTGGGGCCTCGCGCTGGCCGTACTCCAGCGCGGTCGCCAGCAATTCATCGATCGGCTCGGCCGCTTCCGGCCCCAGCCGCGCCAGCAGCCGCGCCCGGCCGCCCAGCGTGCCGAGCACCTCGGCGAACAGCCGGTAGGGCGAGACAAAATCGGCCCGCGCCTGCACCGCGGCGAAAAAATCCCGCGCCGCGCGATACTCCGGCGTCTCGTCCGCCCGCGCAAACAGCGCATCGCGCAGCGTGCCGCCCCGCCCGATCGCGAGCGCCATCAACTGATCATCGCTCAACCCGCCGAGCGGGCTGGCCAGCACGGTCGCCAGCGCGACATCATCCTCCGGCAGCAGCACCGCCTGTGCGAGGGCGACCAGATCGGCCACCGCCCGTGTTTCGGTCAGCACCATCCGGTCGAGCCCCGCCACAGGCACGCCGGCATCCTTCAATGCACGGGTCAGCGCCGGCCCGAACTCGTTGCGGCTGCGCACCAGGATCAGAATATCGCCCGCCTGCAGCGTCCGCCCGCGCGATTCCAGTTTCATCACATCGATATTCGCGGCAATCCAGCCCGCCAGCCCTTCGGCCAACCGCCGCCGCGCCGAATCCTGCCGCGCGTACCGCTCCGCCGGCGCCCAGGCCGGCAGATCCGCCTCGGGGTCCGGGTCGGCCAGCGGCCACAACGCCACCGAGCCCGCCTGACCGGCCCGGCTCACCCCATGGACCAACGCCTCGCCCGGCAGCACCACCCCGGCGCGGGCCACCCCCTCGAACACACGATTCACCAGCCCGAGCACCGGTGCCGACGACCGGAACGAGGTCGCCAGCGTGCCCTCGTGCCAGCGCGCCGCCGCCGCCCGCACCCGACCGCCGATGCCCGCGCGCCAGGCGTCGAAACTCGCGAGATCGGCCCCCTGGAACGAGTAGATCGACTGTTTCCGATCGCCGACCGCGAAAATCGTCCGCCTGACATCGGTCTTCGCGCCGTCGCCCGCGAAAAACTCCCGCGCGATCGCATCGATCACGCCCCATTGCGACGGCGCGATATCCTGCACCTCATCGAGCAGAATATGATCGATCCCGCCGTCGAGCTTGAACAGCACCCAGGCCGCACCGGGGTCGAACAGCAGCCTCGCTGCCAGCGCGATCAGATCGCCGTAATCGAACCGCGAATCCCGCAGCTTGCCGGCGCTGGCCACCGCGTGGATCGGCAGCAGCACCTCGGTCAGCGCGGCGGACAGGGCCGCCACCTCCTTCGCCGCGAACCGATCGAGGCAGCGCAAAATCCGCGCCTGCTCCGCCGCCAGCACATCGGCCAGCCCGGGTGCTGCCTGACCCAGGCTTTTGTTGATCAGCCCGGATAGTTTGCGCGGCTCGCCCTTGCCGGTCAGAAACCCGTCCAGCCAGGATGGCCACCCCGCCAGCCGGCTCGCCGGGTCGCACGCCAGCCAGTCGAGCAGCAGCAACGCCTTGTTGCGCGCCGCCGGCGAGCTTTGCCGCGCAATCCGATCGAGCGCGGGCCGCAGCATTGCCTCATCCGGGCGCACCGCCTCGTCCCACAACTGCGCATCGCTCGCATCCGGCGCATCGATCGCGGCGCGCTGCATCGCCATGATCGCACCCGCCTCGCCATGCCGATCCAGCAATCGTGCGAGATGCGCCTGCGAATCCGCCAGCAGCCGGTCCATCAGCGCGCCGAACTGCACCTCGGAAATCTCGCCCGCCAGCAGTTTCAAGGCCGGATGGGGCTCATCCACCCGCGTGCTCAGCAAATCCTCGCGCGCCGCCCGCTTGCGCAGCGCGGATTCCGCCTCATCCGCGACGACAAAATGCGGCGAAACCCCCGCTTCGAGCGGAAACCGCCGCAACAGCGACTGGCAGAACGCATGGATCGTGTCGATCCGCATGCCGCCCGGCAAATCGAGCACCAGCCCGAACAGCGCGCGCGCGCGTGCCCGCACCGCCGCACTACCCGCTACATCGAGCGATGCCAGATCGGCATCGAGCGCCGCCTCGGCCGCGATCGCCCATCGCCCCAGCCGGTCGCGCAGGCGGATCGCCATTTCCGCCGCCGCCGCGCGCGTGAACGTCAGGCACAGGATCCGCGCCGGCGGCGCACCGGCCAACATCAGCCGCAGCAGCCGGTCGGTCAGCAGCTTGGTCTTGCCCGACCCCGCCGATGCCCCGACGAAGGCGGACACAGCGGGGTCGGACGCCGCCCTTTGCGCCGCCTCGGCCGTAAGATTTGCGCCGCTCACGCGCTGTCCTCCCACTCGGCGCGGCGCGATACGCCGGCGAACGGGCTGTCGAACGTGGTGCGCGCCGGGCTCGGCCGGTCGAAAAACGGCGTCGCCGGATCGGCGTAATAGGCCAGCAGCGCGGGAATCGCGGTCCGTGCGGTCTCGATCACCGAACGCACCCGCGCCGCATCGCCCTTCAGCAAGGCCCGTGTCTGTCCCTCGGTCGCTCCGCCGGAGAGTTTCCAATAGGCGAGCTCGTCGACCAGCCCGGCAAACCCGGCAAACCCGCCGGCCTCGGCGATCACCGCCTCGATCGGCAGTTGCGGTGCCGATCCTGCTTCAACCGCGCCGTCGTTCGGCGGTGATCCGGTCTTGAAATCGATGATCTGCAAGGACGTGCTGCGCCGCTCGATCCGGTCGATGCGCCCCTTCACGGTAAAGCCGCCGCATTGCCACGCGCCCGGCAATTCCACCGCAATCGCATCCGCCACACCGGACTCGCCGATCCGCGCGCGTTCGATCCCCACGATCCACTCGGCGATTCGCGCGAGCCGCACCCGCCAGAACGCCGTCAGCGCCCGCCGCAGCCGATGCCTGGCGAGTTCGCGCTCGAACGCCGCCGTCAAAAGCGCGGGCGCCGTATCGTTCAGCGCCCAATCCGGCTTGCCTGACACCGCCGCCAGCCCGTCGTGCACCAGGGTGCCGAACAGCGCCGCATCGGTCTCGGCATCCAGCGCGTCGAGCGGGCGCAACCGCATGATCCGCCGCGCATGGATCGCGTAGGGGTCGGCCAGCAGGGTCGTGATATCCGAAATCGAATATTCCACTGGACGCGCTGCCGCCGGCGGCCGGGGGGCCGGCTTCGGCCGCACCGTGCGCGCCGCCGGCTGATCCAGCTGCGCCGCCCATGCCGCGGCGGGATGCGCCTCCAGCGCCAGCCCCGCCCCCAGCAGCACGAGGTCGAGCCTGGCCAGAAAGCGCGAGGGCACCGCCGGTGCGCGCCCGCGGCGGCGGGGCGCTGAGAGGATAACCGTGCCGCAGCTTGCCATCAGGCTGGTCACGTCATGTGCCGCCTCGCCGATCAATGCTGCATCATCAGGCAGTTGCGCCGCCCGGCGCATCGGCCGCGACAGCCACGGCCCGGGGTCGGGCTCGGCCGGAAACACACCTTCCACCATGCCGCCCAGCACCAGCGTATCGACGCTCTGCAACCGCGCCTCCATGATGCCCCAGATCGCGACGCGCGGATTGGCGTCCCGCGCGCGGGGCCGGCGCAGCCGCGCGGTGCCCAACACGGCATCGAGCAGGGCCGCCAACTCGCGCGGATCGACCGGCGCCAGCCCCTCCAGCGCCGCCAACTGCACCGCCAGATGCTCGGACAGCGCGGCCCCCGCCTCGGCATCCCACAGCACACAGCGGCCGGTCTCATCCGTGGCGATCGCCTCGGCCGCCGCGATCAGCCCGCCGATCAACGCCGCCGGCCCGATTGCCATCGGCGTGCACGCCGCAATCACCGGCTCCAGCAGAACTTGAAGATTACTGATGAATCGATTGATTTCACGATATTTCTCATCATCCGGCGCCCGCAGCATCGCCGCAAATCCTGGCCCGGGTGCGGCGACCCGCAGCCATAAATCCACCTGCCGCGCCAGGCGCCGGCACGCCTGCTTGTCCCGCCCGGCAAACACCAGCGGATGCTTCAGCACGGCGAGCAAGGCGACCGGCGCGTAATCCTGATCCTGCGCCGCAGCCAGCAGCCGGAGCAGCACCGCGGGTGGCGTGCCGGCCAGTACCTCGCCCGCGCTATCCTCGGCACGGATGCCGAGCCGCAGCAATTCGGCCGACACCAATTGGGCCAAGCCGCGATCCGGCGTGACCAGGGCGGCGACGCGCCCCGGCGAATCAAGCGCATCGCGCAGCGCCAGCGCAATCGCCCGTGCTTCGTCCTGCTCATCGCCGGCATCCAGCCGTAGCACACCATCGGTCGAAAACCCCGCCGATGCTGGATCGTCGGGCATCGCCGCGCGGAGAAACGCCTGCCGCAACAAGCCAACCCGACCCGCCCGCGCACCGGTATCCGCCGCGATCAACGGCACTACCTCATCGCGCTGCACGCCCATCGCGGTTAGCAACCGGAACAACCCCGCCTGTGGATGGGTCGGCAGATCGGCGAGATGCGCCCAATCATCCGCCTTCATGTCGGCATCAAACCCGGCCAGAACCACTTTGCCGGTCTCAAGCCCGGCCACCACGCGCGCCAACCGCGCGACCGCTGGCGTCGCCACTGCCAGCCCGGCCAGCCACACCGGCGTCACCGGCGGTGCCGCCACCCAGAAATCCGCCTGCGCATCGATCAGCAGCCGCAACCGCCGCGCCGGGTCCACCGCGCCGCGGTCGGCCAGCACATCCGGCCATAACCGCGTCACGATGCTCAGAAAATCCAGAATCCGCTGCCAATGCACCGCAAGGTCGGGGGCGACGATCCCCGGCAAGGTCGCCGCCAGATCGATCTCGGCCTGCTCTGCCGCATCGATCAGCACGGCCAGATCATCCGCCAGCATCAACGCCTCGGCCAGCCGCTGCGGCGCGCCGTCACGCCCGCCCATGCCGAGGATCAGCCGCGCCAATATCGTGCGCCGCTCCTCGGCCGGAATGGCCGGCGGCAATTCCAACCCCGCCTCGATCCCCAGCGCCGCCTCGTCGGCCGCGCCGATCGCGGCAATCCGCGGCATGATCAGCGGGCCGCCGTTCGCCTCCAGAAACGCCGAAGCCGCCGCCCGCGCCGCGCGCCGCGTCGGCAGGATCAGCAACCCATCCGCCACATCGCGCCCCGCCGCGCGCGCCGCATCCAGCCAGGCCCGCGCCAGCGCGGGCAGAAACGGCACCGAGGCCGGCACATACGCGACCGATGGCGTCATCCGATCAACCGCTCCGGTCCCTCGATCGTGATATCCCGCCGCGCGCCATCGCCCCACGCCAGCGCGATCCGCACGGCATCCGCCGGTGCGAACAGGCCCAACCGGTCCGGCCATTCGATCAGCACGATCCCCGCCAGAGCCGCCTCCAACCCCAATTCCTCGACATCGTCAGGCCCGCCCAGCCGCCATAAATCGAAATGCGCGACCGGCGGCGCCAGATCATAAATCTGTACCAGCGTGAAACTCGGGCTCGGCACCGCAAGCGCGGCATCATCCGCCCGCGCGCGAATGAACGCCCGCGCCAGGGTCGATTTGCCCGCACCGAGCGGCCCGCTCAACAAAAACGCATCGCCCGCCACGGCGCGCGCCGCCAAATCCCGCGCCAGCGAAACGGTTGCCATCTCGGACTCCAGCGCCATCCTGCGAATCGCCATGTGCCGATCCTGCGCCAACCGCGCCGCTATCGCAAAATCATCGCGGCTATCGCAAAATTCCAATCCGCCCGTCTGATCATTGACCCTATCGCCAGTTCGGTTACGGAGAGATGATGTCAGACCCCATCTCGGCCGATGTGGCCATTATCGGTGCCGGCCCGGTTGGGCTGTTCGCCGTCTTCGAATGCGGCATGCTGAAACTCAGCACGGTCCTGATCGATGCGCTCGCCGAAGTCGGCGGCCAGTGCGCTGCCCTCTACCCGGAAAAACCGATCTACGACATTCCGGCCCACCCCGCGATCGAGGCGGCAACCCTGATCGAAAATCTCGAACGCCAGATCGAACCCTTCACCACCCCGCGCCTGCTTGGCCGCATCGTCACCGGCATCGCCGGCAGCGCCGGTGATTTCACCATCACCACCGACCACGGCGATGCCATCCACGCCAAAACCATCATCATCGCCGCCGGCGCCGGCGCCTTCGGCCCCAATCGCCCGCCGCTCGATGGGCTCGCCACCTTCGAGGCGACCGGTGCGGTGCAATACTACGTCAAAAAACGCGAGGCGTTCCGCAACAAACGCGTCGTCATCGCCGGCGGCGGGGATTCCGCGGTCGACTGGGCCATCGCGCTCAAAGACGTCGCCGCCAGCGTCGCGGTCGTCCACCGCCGCCGCAAATTCCGCGCCGCTCCCGAAATGGCCGATCAACTCGCCCAAGCCGCCGAACGCGGCGAAATCGACCTCGTCATCCCCTACCAGCTCCACGCCCTGCACGGCACCGCCGGCACACTCCAGACCGTCGAAGTCGCCGATCTCGACGGCAAGACACGCCACCTCGATGCCGATATCCTGCTGCCCTTTTTCGGTCTCGCCATGGATCTCGGCCCGATCGCCACCTGGGGCCTCGACCTCACCCACCACCACATCGCCGTCACCCCCTCCACCCTGGAGACCAGCACACGCGGCATCTTCGCCATCGGCGACGTCGCAACCTACCCCGGCAAATTGAAACTCATCCTGCAAGGCTTCGCCGAAGCCGCCATGGCCGCCCACGCCATCCACCCCATCGTCCACCCCGACACCGCCCTGCATTTCGAATATTCCACCTCGAAAGGTGTGCCGGGTTCTTAGGGTTGGGAGGAAGCAAGGCGGGGGCAGAGCCCCTGCCTTGCTTGCTTCCAGCCCTAGAAATCGGACCCTAGCAAGCGGTGGTAATACGAATGTGCCGGCGCGGGCAGGTCTGGTTCGGCGTCGCGGCGGATCAGTTCGTTCTGGATGGTGCGGGCGTCGGAGTGGGCGCCGGCGCGGCCAAGGCTGATGGTGCTGTGGTTTTGGTTGCCGTATTCGCCGTGTCCGCCGGCGGCGCGTTGGCCGAGGCCGGAGGGGCCGCTGCCGGTGCCGTGGCCCATCTGCATGGCTTGCAGCGCGTTCTGGGCTTGTTGCAGCGCGCTGATGGCAGCGCGTTCGCTGGGCAGCGCACCGGGCTGGTTGCCCAGTTTGAGCTGCGCCTGCGCGCTTTGCATGGCACTTTCGCCTTGCCCGATCTGGGGTGAGGGCGTCATCCCGGCCTGGGCCATGGCTTGCGCCGCCATCTGGAGCTGTTGTTCCAGCGCGTGCTGTTGGTTTGCCAGCGCCTGGCTTTGCGCGCTGGGCGGGTTGCCGGCCTGATTGCCCATCGGGGGCGGGGTATCCTGCCGTGCGGTATGGTCCATCAGCCTGGCTTCGCGGCGCATCACCGATGACAGCGATTTCGAGGCTTGTTGCGCCGCCTGTTGCCGGGCTTGCTGGGCGGCGGAGGCGGCTTTCGCGTTCTGCAACTGGCGCAGCAGGGCGCGCAGTTTTGCAAGGTCGCGCTGCGCCTGTGCCGTCTGTCCCGCGGCGGCTTCGCGGGCGATCTGCTGGGCGAGCCGGCTGATCGCGGACATCTGCATCATCTGCGCGCTGGTTGATTGCTGCTGGCCCTGGGCCGCGCTGTGGGCCTGGGCGGCGGCGTTGAGGTGCGAGATCAGTTTCTGCAATTGCTGCGCGCTGGGCGATTGTCCGGCGAGCGCCTTCTGCAGCGCGGCCTCCAGCGCCTGCCTTGCCTGGGCGAGTTGTTGGGCGGCGCGAAAGGCAGCGCCCTGCTCGGCGCGCTGCACCAGCGTCCACAGCCTTGCCTCGGGGTGATCAGCGGCGGTGGTGCTGGCCGCGAAGCCTTGCGCGAACGAAGCCAGATCACGCGCGGTCCCCGGCGTGATCGGGCCGGGCGGGGCGTGCGCGATGGTTGTGAGCGCGAGGGCCAGCGCCGGCCGCGCCGCCGGTGTGAGGGCGAGGGCGCGGCGGATCGCTTCGAGCGCCTGGGCTGTCCGGTTGTGCAAAATCGGTGCGGGCAGCACCACGCTGGCGGCCGCCGAATGCGCAATCTGGCCGGCCCGGTTGGTGGCGCGCAGTTCGGCCGCCACCGCCATGCCGGCATAGGGGCTGGCGAGCAGGGTGAGCAGCGCATCGCCATGGCTCGCGTTCGGGTGCGGCACGGCGGCGCTACCTTGTTTCGCGTGCGGTGCCGCGATCGGGCGGAACGCGAGCGCCAGATCGGTCAACCCGTACCGGCTGTCCACCTGCCAGGCGAAATCGACGCGCTTGCCGTCCGGATCCGCGTAGGGCGGCGTGGTGAAGCCGACCAGCGGCGGCGTGGGCGGTGACACCACCAGATCATAGCGCGCAATCCGGTCCCAGAACGGCCCGATCACAATGGATTCCGAGGTGGTGACCACGCGCGTGGTGCGATAGCTGCCGGTCGCGATGGTGGAAAATCTCAGCGTATGGCCATCGATCGTGGCACGTGGTGCCGCGCCTCCACCACCGGTCACGATCAGCGACAGCGACGATCCGGTGAGTGCGGCGATCGGTTTGGTGCCGGGTTCGACCAGTTGCGGGGCCTCGCCGGTCCAGCGTGGCGGCGTGATCCAGGCTTGCAGCGACAGGCTGCCGCCGCCGAACGGGTGCGGCACCGCAAGGCTTGCGGCGAGCCGCCGGCCGGCATCGCCACCGGCGGCGATCCAGGCGGCGATCAGCGCCAGCAGCAGCAGCGCCCGCAGCGCATAGGGATCGTGCGATGCGAAATCGGGCGTCGGCCGGCCGATCCGCGCGCCGCCGATCGCCGCCGCAATCCGCGCCCGATGGGCCTGCCACAGCGGATCGCCACCGGCAGCGAGCAGGGCGGGCGTATCCTCATAGGCCGCGATCGGGCGGTGTTGCAGCCGGGAATCATGCTCGATCCGTCGATCGATCGCGGCGGCTTGCGGGGGTGCGAAGCGGCGTTTCGCATGGATGATCGCGGCGGCGAGGCCAATCAGCCCGATCACGTCCGCCTGCCAGCCGCCCGCACCGAGCAAGGTGGCGATCAGGAACAGGGCGATCACGCCGAGCGGCAACAATACGGCGATGGCGAGCGCCTCGATCAGCAGCACGATGCGCGCCCGGCGGCGCAACCGTTCGAGGCGCTGCTCCATCATGCCGGCGGGATGATTTCGTCACGCCATAATTGTTCGATGCTCTGCCGCATCCTGATCACATGGGGTTGCCCGCGATCGATCAAGACCTGCGCTGCCAATGGCCGCCCGTTATAGGTGCTGCTCATCGCCGCGCCATAGGCGCCGGCATCGAGAATTGCGACCAGCGCGCCCGGTGCGAGCGGCGGCAGATCGTAGCGGCCGAACCGGTCGCTGCTTTCGCACACCGGCCCGACCACCTCGCACGCGCGCGGCCAACCGCTCGCCTCGACGGCGCCGACCGGCACGATGCCGTGCACCGCATCGTACAGGGCCGGGCGCAGCAGATCGTTCATCCCGGCATCCAGAATAACGAAATCATCGGCCTCGGTCGCCTTGGTCAGCGTTACCCGCGCCAGCAGGAGCCCGGCGGGTGCGACCAGCCAGCGGCCGGGCTCGATCACGATGCCCAGATCGCGCCCGGCCAGGATCCGCCGGACCATCGCGGCATAGGCGGGCAGCGGAAACCCTATGCCATCGTCATACGGAATGCCGAACCCGCCGCCGAGGTCGAACATCGTCACCGGCGTCCCTGCCGCGTTGAGTTCATCGATCAGGGCGAGAATGCGCGTATAGGCGGCCTCGTAGGACGCGATCTCGAAAATCTGGCTGCCGATATGCGTCGAAAACCCGACCGGCCTTATTCCCGCCAGCGTTGCCGCATGGCGATACAGTGCGGCGGCATCCTGATAGGCGATGCCGAATTTATCGGTGGCGCGGCCGGTGCTGATCTTGTCGTGCCCGCCGGCCGCGACATCCGGGTTGATCCGCAGCGCGACCGGCGCGGTGCGGTCCCGCGCGCGGGCGAGTGCCGCGATCATCGCAAGCTCCTCGGCGCTTTCCACATTGATCTGACCGATGCCGGCCTCGATCGCCTGGATGATTTCCTCGGCCCGCTTGCCGACCCCGGAATAGACCATCGCGGCCGGATCGATCCCGGCCGCCGCGGCGCGGCCGAATTCACCCGCGCTGGTCACATCGGCACCCGCACCGCCGGCGCGCAACAGCGACAGGATCGCCAGATGATCGTTCGCCTTGATGGCGTAGCGAATCGCAGGCGTCAGGCCCTGCGCGGCGAATTCACCCTGCAACGCCGCCATCCGGCTGCGTAGCGTGGCCGCGCTGTAGATCCAGGTCGGTGTGCCGTGCCGCGCCGCGATGCCGGCGAGCGGCACATCATCGAGGCAGAGCCCGTCCATCGCGTGCCAGGCGAGCGCGCGCCGTGCTGCGATCAGCCGGTGCCAGGGCTGGTCGCGGGCGAGATCAGGCGCGTCGTTCATTGCGAGGGGTAGGTGTGCGGATAGGTGATCGCGCTGGCCGGCCCGGGCTGCGTGGGCGCGCCGGCGCGGCCGCAGGCAGCGAGGGCGGCGCAGGCCAGGATCAGGATCAGATATTTCATCGCAGACTCTCCTGCCATTGCGCGGCCTCGCGCGCCACATTCGCCGGCGCGGTGCCGCCATAGGCGCTGCGGGCGGCAACCGAGGCCTCGATGCTCAGCGTCGCGAACACCGCTTCGGTGATGCGCGGTTCGGCCTCCTGCATCACCGCGAGCGGCAGGTCGGCGAGGTCGATGCCGCGGGCTTCGGCGGCGGCGACGATGCGGCCGGTGACATGATGGGCGGTGCGGAACGGCAGGCCGAGGTCGCGCACCAGGTAATCGGCCAGATCGGTCGCGGTCGCGTAATCCGCCCCGGCGGCCTCGCGCATGCGAACCTCATCGGCCTGCATGTCGCGCACCATGCCGGTCATCGCGGCGATGCTGAGTTCGGCCGCATCGGCCGCGTTGAACACCGCCTCCTTGTCCTCCTGCATGTCCTGCGGCATGATCGAGGACCCGGTGGTGAACGCATCCGACAGGCGGATGAACCGGTACGGGGCGCTGACCCAGATGATGATTTCCTCGGCGAAGCGCGACAGATGCATCGCCATGATCGACAGGGTGGAGAGGAATTCGATCGCGAAATCGCGGTCGCTGACGGAGTCGAGGGAATTGGCGGTCGGGCGGTCGAAGCCGAGGCTGTGCGCGGTCATGGCGCGGTCGATCGGAAAGGTGGTGCCGGCGAGGGCGGCCGCGCCCAAGGGCGATTCGTTGAGCCGGCGGCGGCAGTCGGCGAGGCGGGAGCGGTCGCGCGCCAGCATTTCGACATAGGCGAGCAGATGATGCCCGAAGGTCACCGGCTGCGCGGTCTGCAGATGGGTGAAACCGGGCATGATCGCGCCGGCGTGTTCCGCCGCGCGATCGGCCAGGGCGCGCATCAGGTCGCGCAGCTGAATATCTGTCGCATCGATCGCGTTGCGCACCCACAGCTTGAAATCGGTCGCGACCTGGTCGTTGCGGCTGCGCGCGGTGTGCAGCCGGCGCCCGGCCTCGCCGATGCGCCCGACCAGCCAGGCCTCGATATTGGTGTGGATGTCTTCGAGCGCGGGGTCGAAGGTAAACGTGCCGGCGGCGATGGCATCGCCGATTTCGGTCAGGCCGGCGCTGATCGCGGCCTCGTCGGATTGTGATATGATGCCCTGGCTGGCCAGCATCGAGGCGTGCGCAAGGCTGCCCTGGATATCTTCGCGCCAGAGCCGGTAATCGAACCCGATCGAGGCGTTGATCGCCTGCATGATCGCGGCCGGCCCCTCGGAAAACCGCCCACCCCACTGCAGACTGGCCCGTTGAAGATTGGCCCATTGCGCATGCGGCGGGTTATGATCAGATGCGTGTTTAGAGATATTTTCTGGTGGAGCATCGGCATTCATGGCAATCGGACTTTCACGGCGGCAGTTCGCGGCGTTGGGCGCGGGGGTGATACTGCCTGACTTAACGGCGCTTGCCGGCTTCGGCAAATCGGCGCGGGCGGGACAATTGCCCGATGTCGGCCAGAATCTGGCGGAAACCCTGCCGCAGCCGGTGCCCTCGTTTCATTTCATGGACGCCGCGGGACGCCGCCTGACGCTCGCGCATTATCGCGGCGAGGGGCTGGTGGTGAATTTCTGGGCGACCTGGTGCGGGCCGTGCCGCGCGGAACTGCCCTCGCTGGTCGCGATCAACAAGGTGCTACTGCCCGACGGGATCAGGGTGTTGCCGATTTCGGTCGATTCCAACGGCATCCAGGCGGTCGCCCCGTATTACAAGGCACATGGCATCACCGGCGTGCCGATGCTGTTCAACCCGAATTCGAGCGCCTTGCAGGCGTTCCAGGTCAACGGCATCCCGCTCACCGTGATCGTGAACCGCAAAAGCGAAGTGGTGGCGACGCTGAGCGGTGCGGGCAACTGGAACAGTGCCGGCACGGTCGCGCGGGTGCGCCAGCTGATCGGGCCTGCAACGGGCATCGTCGCCAAGCCGGCCGCGACGACGCCGACCTGAGATGTCTTGCGGTTGCGGCATGGGGCTGATACGGCGCGCGCTCTGAACAGAGGGTGAGCGCGATGGCCGACAAGACCGTGAAAAAAGTGGTGCTGGCGTATTCCGGCGGGCTGGATACCAGCGTGATCCTGCGCTGGTTGCAGACCGAATATAACGCCGAAGTCGTCACCTTCACGGCCGATCTGGGCCAGGGCGAGGAGCTGGAGCCGGCGCGCCGCAAGGCCGAGATGTTCGGCGTCAAGGAAATCTTCGTCGAGGATCTGCGCGAAACCTTCACCAAGGATTTCGTCTTCCCGATGTTCCGCGCCAATGCGCTGTACGAGGGGCAGTATCTCTTGGGCACCTCGATCGCGCGGCCGTTGATCGCGCAGCGCCAGATCGAAATCGCCGAGATGGTCGGGGCCGATGCGGTGGCGCATGGTGCCACCGGCAAGGGCAACGACCAGGTGCGGTTCGAACTCGCCTATTATGCGCTGAAGCCGGATGTGCGGGTGATCGCGCCGTGGCGCGAATGGGATCTGACCAGCCGGACCCGGCTGCTGGAATTCGCCGAGGCGCATCAGATTCCGATTGCCAAGGACAAGCGTGGCGAAGCGCCGTTTTCGGTCGATGCCAATCTGCTGCATTCCTCCTCCGAGGGAAAATTGCTGGAGGATCCGGCGGAGGAGCCGGACGAAATCGTCTATCAGCGCACCATCAGCCCCGAAGCGGCGCCGGATGTGGCGACGGTGATTTCGATCGGGTTTGCGCAAGGCGATGCGGTCTCGATCAATGGCGAGACCTTGTCGCCCGCAACCTTGCTGACCAGGTTGAACGCGCTCGGGCGCGACAACGGCATCGGGCGGCTTGATCTGGTGGAAAACCGCTTCGTCGGCATGAAGTCGCGCGGCGTGTACGAGACGCCGGGCGGCACGATCCTGTTGGCGGCGCATCGGGCGATCGAGAGCATCACGCTGGATCGCGAGGCGGCGCATCTGAAGGACAGCATCATGCCGCGCTATGCGGAGCTGATCTATAACGGGTTCTGGTTCAGCCCGGAGCGGCATATGCTGCAGGCGCTGATCGACACCAGCCAGCATTCGGTCACCGGCACGGTGCGGCTGAAACTCTACAAGGGCAATGTGATCGTGATCGGCCGCGACAGCCCGCATTCGCTGTATTCGGCGCGCATGGTCACGTTCGAGGATGACCAAGGCGCCTATAATCAGCAGGATGCGGCGGGGTTCATAAAGTTGAACGCGCTACGGCTGCGGCTGGGCGCGGCGGTGGGACGGCGGGGCGGCGCGCTCTAACGAATAAAAGTTTTTTGGTTCTTTTTTACAAAAAAGAACCCTTCGCCCTAAGCTGCTTTGACCTGCCGAGCCTTCAAGGCATTCACCACCGCGTGCGCCAACGGCTCGGACGATTTCGGGTTCTGCCCGGTCAGCAGATTGCCATCCTCCATGATATGCGGCGCGAAATCCGGGCCCGTGGCGACCTGGGCGCCGGCGGCGCGGAGGCTGGATTCCAGCAGGAACGGCACTTTGTCGTCGAGGTGGACGGCGCGTTCCTCATCATCGGTGAAGCAGGTGATCGAGCGGCCCTTGATCAGCGGGGAGCCGTCGATCCGTTCGACGCCGAGGAATGCGGCCGGGCCGTGACAGACCGAGGCGACGATTTTACCGGCATCGAGCATGGTGGTGATGGCGGTGGCGAGGCTCGGGTTGTTCGGGAAATCCCACATCGTGCCGTGGCCGCCGGGGAGATAAATCGCGTCGTAATCGGTCGCGGTGAGATCGGCGACGGGTTTGCTGTGATGGGCGGCTTCGAGCGCGACGGGATCATCGTGGAAGCGCTGCACCGAGGCGGGCAGGGGGGTTTCGGCGAGGCTGCGGCCATCGATCGGGATTTCGCCGCCGCGCACCGAGGCAAGGGTGACGGTGCAGCCGGCATCGATGAAGGCGTAGTAGGGGGTCGCCAATTCCTCGAACCAGACGCCGGTGCGATCGTCCGAACCGGGGATATTGGTGTGCGAGGTGGTGACGATGAGGATGCTGGTCATGCGGCTCTCCTGATGGATGAATTGACCGGCAGGTGGGGATCGGGCAGGCCGATTGCGAGGAATTGTCATGATGTCGTGAAGGAGTGGCGGATGCGGGGCAGTCGATGGGTCGGTTTGTTGATGATGGCGCTTCCAGTCGCGGCGCGTGCCCAGGCGCCGGTGCAGCATCCGATCAGTGCGGCAACCCAGGCGGCGATTGCGCGCCAGGTGCCGCAGTTGCTGGCGCAGAAGGGGGTGCGGCATGTCGGGTTTTACGGGTTCACGGTCGATCGCGCCGGGCATGTGCTGAGCGAATGGGTGGTGCGGCCGTCCGGCCGGGCTTCGCTCGACCGGTTGGCGCTGGCGGCGATCGGCAAGGCTATTCTCAAGCAATTGCCGGCCAATGCGCCGCCACGGATGCAGTTTGTCGTGCCGATCGAGTTTCACAAGAACGGTGCCATGGCGCAGCCCGGCGGACCGCCGCCGCAGCGGTGACAGGTGTGCGGATTTTTGCCATGATTTGACCCTGCGCCGGCCATGTTGCGCGTCCACATCGATAATATGTTTCAGGAGGAAGAACCATGAGCACGATGATTTCAGGCCGGCGCACGCGCCGTGCCGGGTTGGCGGGGGTGGTGCTGGTTGCCGCACTCGGCCTGGCCGGCTGCACCAATCCCTATAGTCCGGGCCAGCGCGCGCTGGGCGGCGGGGCGATCGGCGCGGGGGCTGGCGCGGCGATCGGGGCGGCGACCGGCGGCAGCCCGGCGGGTGGTGCGTTGATCGGCGGCGCGATCGGCGCGCTGGGTGGGGCGTTGACCACCCCGCAGGCACCGCGGCCTTATTACAATCACGGTGGTTACAACAATCAGGGCTATGGCGGGCAACGCCCTGGGTACGGCCAAGGCTACGGCAATGGCGGACCGCCGCCGCCGCCACCACCCGGCTACTACAACGGTGGACCGCCGCCCCCGCCGCCGCCGGGCTACTGATCGGCGCCTGTTGCCTGACGCGCCCGGACGGTGGACTTCACCGGCCGGGCGCGCTCTATTCGCGGGTAAGGCTTTCACCCCGCGGAGCACGGCATGAACGATATCGATACGCAGACCGACGAATTCCTCTGGCTTGAGGAGATCGAAGGCGATCGGGCGATCGACTGGGTCGAGGCACAGAACCGCGCGAGCGTCGCCCGCTTGTGCGATGCCGGGTTCGAGGCCGACCAGGCGGTGCTGACCGCGCAATTCAATTCCGATGCGCGCATTCCCGCGATCGTGCAGCGCGGCGGGTTCGTCTATAATTTCTGGACCGATGCGGCGCATCAGCGCGGTGTGTGGCGGCGGACGACGCTGGCCGATTATCGCAGCGATTCGCCCGATTGGGATGTGCTGCTCGACCTCGATGCGCTGTGCGCCAGCGAGGGCGAAAGCTGGGTCTGGCACGGCGCGCAAACCCTGCCGCCACACCATCAGCGCGCGCTGATCAGCCTCTCGCCCGGCGGCTCGGATGCCGGGGTGGTGCGCGAATTCGACATAGTGAGCCGGCGCTTCGTGGCGGATGGGTTCATCGTGCCGGTCGCCAAAACCGCGGTCTCGTGGGTCGATGCCGATACCGTGCTGCTCGGTTCGGCCTATGGCGGGGATGTCACGTCCTCGGGCTACGCGCGCACCGTCCGGCAATGGCGGCGCGGCACCGCGATCGAGGACGCACCAATCGTGTTCGAGGTCGAAGCCGGCGATATGGCGGCGTCGGGCTCGTGCAGCCACGATCCGGCGCACCGGTTCTTGTGGTTCACACGGTCAATCGCGTTCTATCGCAATCAATGTTTCTATCAGCCGATCGGCGGTGACCGCGTGCAGCTCGATCTGCCCGAAGATGCGGATGTGGATATCGGGCACGGGCGGTTGTTGGTGCGGCCGCGCTCGATGCTCGCCGGATTCCCGCCCGGCAGCCTGCTGACCATCGGGATCGATGAATTCATCGCCGGTTCCCGCGATTTCACACCAGTCTTCACGCCGACGCCGAAGCGCGCGCTCGAAAGCTGGGTCAATCTGAAATCCGGCGTGGTCCTGACCGTGCTGGACAATGTGGCGAGCGTGATCGAATTCGCCGACGCCGCAACCGGCTGGTCCGTGCAGCCCGTGCCGGGCGTGCCGGCGAACAGCGCGATTTCGGTGCGGGAATTATCCGCCGATGATTACGAGTCCGACGCGCTCCTGTTCAACGTCAGCGGCTTCCTGACGCCGGATCAACTGATGCTCGGCAGCCCGCACCAAGCACCGGCGCTGCTGAAACAACTCCCCGCGCAATTCGACGCAACCGGCCTCACGGTCCGCCAGTACGAGGCAACCGCAACCGAGGGCACGGCAATCCCCTATTTTTTCGTCGCCCCCGAAGGTGGTCCGCCGGCCGGCGGATTTCCAACCTACCTCTACGGCTACGGCGGGTTCGAGGTTTCGCTGACACCCTACTACCTCGCCACCCACGGCGCGCTGTGGTGCCGCACCGGCGGCGCATTCGTGCTCGCGAACATCCGCGGCGGCGGCGAATTCGGGCCGGACTGGCACAAGGCCGGCATTCGCGCCGGCAAGAAAATCGCACAGGATGATTTCGCCGCGGTCGCTGCCGACCTGGTGACCCGCGGACTTTCGACCCCGGCCCGCATCCTGGGCTCAGGCGGCAGCAACGGCGGGTTGCTGGTCGGCAACATGCTGACCCGCCATCCCGCAGCATTCGGCGCCATCATCTGCGCGGTGCCGCTGCTCGATATGCGGCGCTACACCAAACTCCTCGCCGGCCACTCCTGGATCGCCGAATACGGCGACCCCGACATCGCCGAAGATTGGGCGTTCCTGCACGAAATTTCGGCCTACCAGCTCGTGCAGGCCGGCCAGACCTACCCGCCCGCCTTCATCAACACCACCCGCCGCGACGACCGGGTTCACCCCGGTCACGCCCGGAAAATGGCGGCAAAACTGCAATCGATGGGATACGACACAATCTATTACGAACAAGCCGAAGGCGGCCACGGCGCCGGCGCCGATGCTTCACAACGCGCGTTCTTCTACGCGCTGAGCTTCGCGTTCATGCGCCAGACCATCGGGAAATATAGAGGGGTTTGAATGGTCGGAGCGGCGGGATTCGAACCCACGACCCCCAGTCCCCCAGACTGATGCGCTACCAGGCTGCGCTACGCTCCGACGACACGGTCCTTAGCAAGTAGATCACCCAAGGGCAAACCCCCACCCATGTCCGGCATCAGCCGGTCAGGCGGGCGCGGAGGTGTTCGAGTTCGGCGAGGGTGGTTTGGAGTGTCGTGCGCAGGATGGTGTTGATGTGGTGGCTGCGGGCGAGCATCGACTCGAGGTCGGTCGTGAGGGCTTGGGGCCGTGCTGGCGTTGTGGCTTGTGCGGGCGGTGTGTGGTGGATCGGCAATTCCGGGACATCGGCGCGCGGCGGCGTGCTGGCGGCGAGGACGGACGTCTGGGCGCGTTCGGCGGCGGCGGCGGCGCGCTCTTCCTCAGAGGCGGGCGGGATTTCGTCGTGCAGGGCGCCGCCGCCTTCCTTGAGGAGACGTTGGACGCCTTTGATCGTATAGCCTTGAATGTAAAGCAAATTCGCGATGCGGCGGAGCAGCACGACATCATCCGGCCGATAGTAGCGGCGGCCGCCGCCGCGTTTCAGGGGTTTGATACGGGGGAATTTAGTTTCCCAGAAGCGCAGGACGTGCTGAGGGACGTGCAACTCATCCGCGATCTCACTGATCGTGCGGTAGGCATCGGCCGATTTGCGGGTACGGCCGCGGGACTCGTCATTTTCGGCCAGCACCGGGCCGGTCTCGCCGTTCAAGACCGCACGGCCCCATCCGGCACGCCATGATCGACGGCCTCGCGCAGGATCTGGCTCGCCCGGAAAATCAGGACCCGGCGCGGCAGAATCGGCACCTCATCCCCGGTTTTGGGGTTGCGGCCGATCCGCCGGCCCTTCTGGCGGACCGAGAAGGTGCCGAAGCCACTGATTTTAATGGAATCACCCTCGGCCAGCGCCGTCTTCATCCGGTCCAGCACCGATTCCAATAACGCCGCACTCTCGTTGCGCGACAGACCGACCGCCGCATAAATCGATTCCGCCAGACCCGCGCGCGTTAATGTGCCCATGAAACAAGATTAGCAAGAAAGCCAACCGGGTCAACCGAAATGTCGGCCTCCCTACCAAAGTCGCTGGAAATCAAAGAAAAAATACGATTTCGCACTGATTGGGACAGGCGGCGGTGTCTCGGTTGGTGAGCCAGATCGGGTGACCAGCGCTCCCACTCCGCCGAGCTGCCCGATCACATCCGGATCAGCGCGGAGCCCCAGGTCAGCCCGCCGCCGAGCGCCTCGATCAGCACGAGGTGGCCGGGCTTGATGCGGCCATCGGTGATGGCATCGTCCAGCGCCAGCGGGATCGAGGCGGCCGAGGTATTGGCGTGGCGATCGACGGTGACGACAACCTGGTCCGGGCCGAGGTTCAGGCGTTTGCCCATGGCATCGATGATGCGCCGGTTCGCCTGATGCGGCACCAGCCAATCGATATCGGTGTGGCTGAGGTTGTTGGCCTTGAGCGCCTCATCGACCGCACCGGCGAGTTTCGGCACGGCGTGGCGAAACACTTCGCGGCCGTTCATGACCAGATGCTGGGGTTTGGCGGTCTGGCCGGTGGCGCCGTCGATATACAGAATATCGCCGTAGCGGCCATCGGCATGGATATGCGTGGAAATCACGCCGCGATCCGCACCGTTTGTGTTGGCGCGCAGAAACGCCGCACCCGCGCCATCGCCGAACAGCACGCAGGTGCCGCGGTCCTGCCAGTTGAGGATGCGGGAGTAGACTTCGGTGCCAATGATCAGAACGCCGCGGCACTGGCCGGCGCGGATCATCGCATCCGCCACCGCGAGCGCGTAAACGAAGCCCGAGCACGCCGCCGAAATATCGAACGCGAAACCACCGGTTACACCGAGCGCGTGCTGAATGCTGACGGCGGTGGCCGGGAAGCCCTGATCGGGTGTCGCGGTCGCGACGATGATGGCATCGACGTCCTCGGCCGTCGCACCGGCGCGAGTCAGCGCGCGCCGGGCGGCCTGTTCACCCATGAACGTGGCGGTTTCGTGCGGCCCCGCGATATGCCGCATGGTGATGCCGGTGCGTTCGCGAATCCACGCGTCCGAAGTATCGATGCGGGTGGCGAGGTCGTCATTGGTGACGATGCGTTCCGGCAGATACCCGCCGACGCCATCCAGCGTGGTGTGCGGCGTGGTCATCCGGCAGAGGCGATCGGCGGGGCGGGCAGGGGGGCGATTCGCGGCGCGGTATCGGCAACCAAAGCGTCGCGGTTGTCGTGCTGGCCCAAACCGTCCTTGATGCGTTCGTTGAAGCGGTTCACGATCATGTCCATGGCAACATCGACGGCATGGGCAAAGCCTTCGGCATCGGTGCCGCCGTGCGATTTGACCACAACGCCGTTGAGGCCGAGCAGAACCGCACCGTTGTAGCGGCGCGGGTCGAGCCATTCGCGCAGGCGGTTGAGGCCGGGTTTGGCCAATAGATAGGCGAGTTTGGCGGCGAGGCTCGCGGTAAAGACGCGCTTGAGCAAATCGCCGACCAGGCGAAGCGCACCCTCGCCGGTTTTCAGCGCGACATTGCCGGTAAAACCATCGGTGACGACAACATCGACGGTGCCGCCCGCGATATCATGCCCTTCGACGAAGCCGTGGAATTGCGGGCCGATCGGGCCGGCGCGCAGGGCTTCGGCGGCGCGTTTCAGCGTCTCGTCGCCCTTCATCTCCTCGGAGCCGACGTTGAGCAGGCCGATGGTGGGTTTCGGCAGGCCGAGCACGGTGCGGGCGAACATTTCGCCCATAACCGCGAATTCAACCAGGTTGCGGGCGTCACAGACCATGTTGGCACCCAGGTCGAGCATCACGACATCGCCCTTGGCGGACGGGCCGATTGCGGCCATCGCCGGACGATCGATGCCCGCCATGGTCTTGATCACGATTTTGGCGAGCGCGAGCATGGCGCCGGTGTTGCCGGCCGAAATGATGCCGGCGGCCTCCCCGCTGGCAACCGCATCGATCGCCCGGCGCATCGAGGCGTCGCGCAGGCGCAGCGCGGCGGTGGGTTTCAGATCATCCGCAATGATTTCCGAGGTCCCGTGCACGACAACCCGGGCCGCCAGCCGCTTCGAGGCGCGCACCAGCGGCTCGATCAGCGCAGCGTCGCCGAACACATGAAAGATCGCCTTGGGATGGCGCTCGGCCGCAATATCGAGTCCCGCGATAATGACATCCGGCGCATGATCGCCGCCCATGGCGTCAACCGCCAGAACGCCCGAAGCGCCAGCCGCATCAACGCCCGCGGCACGGCCAGCTTGCGGTGCCGCTGCGACAGGTTGGTTGGCTTCGGATGTCATGATCGCGCCTGGCGCGGCGGCTTTGGTGGCGCGATCAATGGAAGATCAGACCCGGACCGTGCCCTTGATGTCCTTGCCGGCGGCAACGACTTCCCGACCGTCGTAATGGCCGCAATGGCCGCAGACGTGATGCGGGCGCTTCAGTTCGCCGCAATTGCTGCACTCGGCGTGCGGCTGGATCACCAGGGCCTGATGGCTCCGGCGCATGCCTTTGCGGGACGGGCTGGTTTTACGCTTAGGTACGGCCATATCAACTCTCGTATCTCATGTATCGGCGGCGCAGCAATGCGCGACCGCCCCGTGATGGGGGTGGTTCAAGACCACGCCGTCTAGCAGAGGCGCTCCAACCCGGCAAGCGCCGCGCCTCATTCCGGGCGCGGCTTTCCGGCAGCATTCGCAATATCGCGCAGCTGCGCGAGGGCGCTGAACTTGCTTTCGCGCTGGGGTGCAAAATCAGCCGGAATCGCCGCATCGGGCTTGCGCGGATACGGATCGAGCGCCAGGGCAAGTTGCTCGATGAGAATCGCACCGAGATCGACGATGGTGCCGGTGGCGATAATGTCATCCGGCGCGTCGGGGTCGATCGCTTCGTCCGCGCCCGCATCGCGCTGCGCCGCGGCCTGCGCTTCGGTGAGCAAAATCAGCTTTGCCCGTTCCGCAACATCCTGTTCGAACGGCTCGATGGTAACAACGCAGGTCTGGGTAACCCTTGCGCGCAGCGTCAGCGTCGCGTGCACCAGCCCATCCGGCGCGCGGCGGAGCGCGAAACTGCCACTGAGCGCCGCAATCCCCGGCACGCCAAAGCCGGCGGCGATCGCGGCGCATTGCGCTTCGGTCGCGGTGATGCTGATCTCGATCGCCGGATCGCGACGCCGCACATCGGCGACTCGCGACAGGTCGAAACTATGGGACAGAATAGGGTCTGGCGTGTCGGTCATGGCGCGATCATGTCGCATCTTGCGCGAAGCGGGAAGCTCGCCCATAGAACCGGCGATCATGGGCATGCGGCCGGCGGCACAGCCATCAGGCCGCACAGCCTGATATCACCAACGTTTCTATCGTAAGGATCGAGCCGCGTGCGCAAACCAGCCATCAAGCTCCACCGCCTGTTGCCCCTGCTGCTGCTGCTGCCGGCGCTCGGCGGATGTGCGATATTTTCGGCGGCACCGCATTATCGCGGCAACGACGTTTCGTCCCACGCGATCAAACAGCTGACCCCCGGCGTCTCGACCGAAGCCGATGCAACCGCGCTGCTCGGCTCGCCGACCCTGCATGAAACGTTCGACCGGAATCAATGGCTCTACGTCAGCCAGGTCACCAAGCGGCGGATCGGCCAGACCCAGGGTGTCCTGAAACAAAAAGTCGTCAAACTCACCTTCAATAATGCCGGCGTGCTGCAATCGATCCACGACGTCGGCAAGAAAGCGGCCGTCAACGTGGCGATGGCAAGCGGCCACACCCCCGCTCCGGGCGGCCACGCGAGCCTGTTCCAGCAGCTGGTCGGCGGTGTCGGGCACTATAATCCGCTCGGCGGCACCGGCGCCGGCGGGTTCGGCAGCGGCGGCCAGAGCGATATCGGCGGTGCCAGCGGCAGCAGCGGATTGTCGGGGTTCTGAGCCATGGCGACGCGGCGTAGCCTGATGGCGGGCGTGGCGCTGGCACCCTTGGCGGTGCAGGCCCGTGCGTGGGCGCAAACCGTATCGCCCCTGCTGCAAGGTGCCGACCCGGAATCGCCGCAATTGAACGATGTGGTGGCGGATGGCTTGCGCCGGGACGTGATCATCCGCTGGGGTGATCCGGTCCTGGCCAACGCGCCGCCGTTCACCCCGAACCGCCTGACCGAAGCCGAGGCCGCGCGCCAATTCGGCTGGGATGGCATCATCGCCGGCATCGTCACACCGCCGCAGGCCGAGGACGGCATCGCGCGGCTCGTCATGGTGGTGAGCCACCCGGATGTCTCGGCGCGCATGGTGTTCCCCGGCGGGCGCGATCAGCCACGGATTGCCGGCAAGCTCCAGGGCGCATCGGTGTTGAATTTGTCGCAGCGCGGCGGCCGCTGGGTGGTGGTGGACGGCGGCTATCAGTCCCGCCGGATCACCGATGGCACGCTCTGCACCATCACCGGGCCGGCGGCGAGCACAATCGGCGCGAGCGTGCAAGGCGTGCTGGCACCGGGACTCGGCTGCGTCACGCCGTGGAACACCGTGCTGCTGCCCGAAGGCCGGACCGATACCTGGATCACCCGTCTGGCCGGCCGCGCCGCAGGCTTCGCGGCACCCACCGTCGGCGCCGGCTTCGGCTGGGTGGTCGAACTCGATGCGCTGAGCCCGACCTCGTTCCCCGCCAAACGCACCGCGCTGGGCCGAATGCCGCGCGCCGGCGTGGCGGCAGGCATCGCAGCCGATGGTTCGGCCGTGGTCTTCATGACCGAGGACGCGCCGATGGGCCGCCTGTTCCGCTTCAAGGGCGCAGCGCCGATCGGCGACGGCAGCGCCGCACTCGATGCCGGCACGCTGTCCGTGGCGACGATCGAAGGCGCATCGATCGTCTGGCACGACCTGCCGGAGGGGCTGCCCAGCATCACCGCAACACTCTCCGCCGGGCGGCACGGCGCGCGGTTCGATGCGCCGGCCGGCCTCGCGATCGGGCCGGACCGGACGGTTTACCTCGCGTGCTCCGGCAATCCGGGTCGCGGCGTGAACCAGGTTGACGCGCTCAATCCACGCGCCGGCAACGGCGGCGGCCATATTCTGGCGCTCCGGCCAACCGGCGGCGATCTCGCCGCCCCGCGCTTCACCGGCGAGGTTGCGCTGCTCGGCGGCGACCCCACCACCGACCCCTCGGCGCGCTACGGTGCAGGATCGCAAGCCTGGTTGCGCGCGCCCTATTCCCTGAATTTCGGCCCGGCCAACCGCCTGTACGTCGGCACCGACCAGGGCGGCGCGGTCAGCGATACCGCCGATGGATTGTTCGTGATGGACGTCGCAGGCTACGACCGATACGCGCTGACCGAACTCTACCTCGCGCCGATCGGTGGCGCGATCGGCGCGGCAGCGTTCGGCCCGCTCGGACACACGATATTCACCGTCGCCCGGCACCCCGGCGCCACACCGAACGCAAGCTTCGCCAGCCCGGCAACCCGCTGGCCGACGGTCCAGCCCGGCATGCCACCGCAGACGACGCTGGTGGCACTGGCGCGTTGAGACGGGCTTCAGGCTGTTATACGGTCTGAGCACAAGCAAGACAGACGCGGAAGGAAGAGTCTTCTTTTTTGTGAACAAAAAAGAAGCAAAAAAAACTTTGTTAATCTGGGCTGTTGCTGTTGGAACCGGCGATGCCCAGCCAGGACCCCAACACGTCATCGCGAGCGCAGCGCGGCGATCCAGCCCCGCCACCGCTCAAACCCAAGATTCTAACGTAACCTCTAACAAAACCCTTTCTCACCCCCCGCCCACCATGCTTATCTCCCCTGGTGCGCACCGCCCCAACCCCTCTGACGATCTCACTGCTCGACCGCTTCGCCCTCATCATGG
>NZ_NCJX01000111.1:0-8364 GCF_002282635.1 Acidiphilium sp. 34-64-41
CCTATGCCTACGCCCTCATCACCGCCGCTCGCTCTAACAATCTGCTGCCCACCATCCCTGCCCAGCTAGCGATCTGACCCGGGGGTGTGAACGGTTACCTTGGCCTCGCCAATTTGCGTGACGATCTCTGCGTAGCTGTCATCGTTATTAGCAATCATTATAAGCCTCCCAGTCGATTTGGAGACAACGCATTTTGCACTACCGCATTACGAATGTTTGCGTAAATTGAAATATTGGTAATATCCCGAAAGCGCGAATGGACCGCTGGTTGTTCAGGGCGTTGCACTGCTGTTGTTGTTCATCACCACGTCATTGCTGCTGCAAATATCTCCGCGTAACGCTAAAGATTGAACCGCTCGCGAATGCGCTAGCATTCCTTGGTCTGTAGTAGAAACGTAATCCGATACCACACCAGACCAACGAGATTAGAGATAGCCTTTGCGCCAGCCATTGAGCAGGCCAATAAGATAGCCATTGTGATAGCGATTGAGCCAGCTAATGAGCTGTTGATTGCACCAGCGATTGAGCAATCCACAGTCTCCTACTTCCGATTCGGAAGATTGCCCGTAGCGTCAAAAATAGTGAAACTCCCCCCGCTATTTTTGAAAGACTGTTCATGTCGCTCAAGCGCAGACCAACTGATTCCGACATCGAAGCCCTGGCTGAAATCTTCCGCCCGCTCTGGCGGCAAGGCAATATTATGCGCCCGTGGCTGCGTCAGCACCATGAGCTGCTGCGCTCGCTCGTGCATGGCGAATGGTCCTGGGCGGCGGTCGGCGCGGCGCTGACCAAGCTCGGCATCACTTATCGAACCGGCAAACCCTGGACCGAAAAAGGGCTCCGCAGCGAGCTGTCACGTGCGCTGATGCCTCTCAAAGGCTATCGACAACGGCAGCCAAAACCCGAAGCACTGCCAACGGCCGAAATTAACCTACCGCCCGGTGCGGTTGCTCAAACGAACCTGCCGCCAATTCCACCATCTGCACTCAACGTGCCCCAGCCGCCAGCGATTGCCGCGGCCCCTCGCTTCAAGCCCGCCTCATTCCGCATCCCAGAATCATCACCCGCGCCAAGCGAATCCACCCCGGCGGACATCGCACGCAGCCACCGCCAGACACTCGGCCCATCTGAACCCAAGGAGACAAGCTGATGCCCGAGGACAAACCGCAAACGCCCAACACTACAACCAAGCCATCCGGCGCCACGCCCTATCGCCCCAGCGCCACAAAATTCACCGGCCCGCGCGCCGACATCATCAGCCTGGCGCCGCCCAAGGAGCCAGAACCCGACATCGAGAAGGGCATCGACCTTACCGGCCGGGCCAAAATCATCTTTGCCGCCGGGCGCGGCAAATCCGGCAAGACCACCCTGCTCCGCTGGCTGACCGAAACTTCCATCCTAAATGGCGGCTCACCGATCCTAGCCGATGTCGATCCCAGCAACGCCACCTTCTCTGCTTATTTCGCCGACGTCGCCCGCCCGGATACGGACAACCCCGCCGGCGTCGCCGCCTGGCTGCAGGGGTTGATTGAGTATTGCATCACCGAACGGCAATCCGCCCTCATCGACTTGGGTGGCGGTGATACTACCTTGCGCTCCCTCGCCACCGAAATGCCCGGCATGGCCACCCATATCGAGGCCGCCGGCATGGCACCAGTCATGTTCCACCTCACCGGCCCCCAGCCCGAAGATCTGCTCCCTGCCCTCACTTTGGCCGCCCGCGGCTTTACCCCAACAGCGCAAGCCCTGGTGCTCAACGAATTTGGCATTGAACCCGGCTCAACCCGAGAGCGGGCCTTTGCGCGCATCACAGCCTCCACCGCTTATGGCAATTTGGCCGCCGACTGCGTGAAGCTATGGATGCCCCGGCTGCACGCCGCCGAAGCCGTGGAAAGCCGCCAATGCAGTTTTGCCGCCGCGCGCGACGGCACCATCAATCCGCCGCTCGGTCTGTTTGACGCCGCCCGGGTGCGCGTCTGGCTGGACGCCATGGACCGCCGCTTCGCCGGGGTCAGATCATGGATCCCATAAGCCCCGCCTCCCGCCGTGAGGCCCTGCACGAGCAGATCGCCGACGCTCAAATGGTCCTACGTCGCGCTGCCGCTGCCGCCGCCCTGAAAAGCGACCCGCTGGCGGAGCAGTTGCAGGCCCTGGCCGTCTGCGTCGGCGCGCTGAGTGACCTCTACCAAGCCAGCGAGGCCACCCAGATCAATATCGCCAACACGTTGAAAACCCAGACCGGCGCCATCGCGAATGAAGCCATCGACCGAGTGCATGCCTCGGGCATGGACATCGTCAAACAGCTTGCCCCGCAACTGGCCAAAGCCGCCGACCGCACCATGCGGCAGAAAATCAGCACCCTGCGTATCCGCAGCATCGTGGCCCTGGGTCTGGCATTGGCCCTGGCCATCCTGGTCCCCAGCCTGTTCACCTACGCAGCAGGGCTGAATGACGGCCGGTTCCAGGGCGAGGTCGCTTCTCACCTGATTTCAGTCGCCATGAAAGCTGGGCCTTTCGAGGCGATCGCCTGGGGGCAACTGATGCAGGATAATGACGGCGCCACCGCGATGGCCGCCTGCCGCAAATCCATGCAGCAAGATGCCGATGGGCGGCATTACTGCTTCATGCCGGTCTGGACCGACCCGATATCCCCCGCCGTGCCTTCAGCACCGGTTCAATAACTCACCAGAAGCATAACCTGTCATATGGGAGCCGCTCGTCGGCCGATGATGCGAGCTTTCTGCACATAGTCAAAGCCGCCCTTGCCCGACCAGGCTAGTCCATCAGGATAGCGCAATTCTATTCCGGCGAGATCCCTCTCGTCCGCCAAGCGCATATTGACACCCATCTGGATGTTTCCGAACTTCGATACGGCGCTTGCAGTCAACACAAAATGCGTCGTTGAACCACAATTTGCACAAAATTGGATTTCCGCGGCCGGGTCTTCCTTGTCTTCCCGGCTATATCCCTTTGTGGTTCCCTCAATGCCGATTTCCGAAGGATGGAAATAGGCCCAGCGAGCGCCCGATTTGCCGCAAAGCGTGCAGTTGCACTCATTGATGAAGTCCGGTCGCTTGGGGATTTTGATGTGGACTTGGCCGCAAAGGCAGGAAAGATTCAGCATTCCCATGCCATACCAAAAGAGCCACTTGTCTGATAGAGATCATTCGGTTTCTATCATCCCTCACCGTTCCTTCGCCCGTGGTGTTGATCGGATCGCATCTAAACGATGGGCGGCTTCTGGAAACTGCCGTCGCGCGGCTAAATGTCGGAAACGGGTGCAAAGGGCACCGAACTGCAGGTTTCCGCCGGTGCGCTGCCGGCTGTCTCAAAATAGCGCGTAGTCCATGGCGCCCAGCTTCGCCGATATCATCAGCGCCGCCAGCACCTAGCGCCACGGGCCGACCATCCTGACCCGCAACCTGCGGCATTTTGAGCCACTCGGCGAGCCAGCGCTTGATCCGTTTGTAAAGTTGCCCTGGACATAATCGTGGCCGGCAAGAGATTTTCAAAAGCCGCCATTCCGTCTCCAAGCGCCACTTCCTGCGTGATTGCGCCCGATTTAGTCCTTCAGAATTACCGTAGCCACATCCCGACTGCGGTCATTGCCTCAATGAGATCGAATCAGTTGGGTGGCTGGAGAGAGAGTATTACGAAGTGTATATGATCAGATTAACTTGACAGTTTAACTGATTATATGCTATCCGATTGGCATGAATGTACAGCCGAAGGACGATCAATCCACCCGCGCCCCGGCCTTGGCGCAAGATCTTCGCGCCCTGCTCAGCAAGCTGAAACGCCGGCTGCGCGAACAGGGAAATATGGGAGACCTGACGCCATCCCAGGTATCCGTCTTGTTGCGCCTCGAGAAGGATGGCCCGGCGACAGCAGCGGGCTTGGCGCGCGCGGAAGGGATGCGTCCGCAATCGATGGGGCCGGTCATTGCAGCCCTTGAGGGCGCAGGGTTGGTGAGCGGCGCACCGGACCCGCATGATGGAAGGCAGACCCTCCTCTCACTTACCGACGCCTGCCGCACATGGGCTCAGGAAAAGCGGGCGGCAAAACAGGATTGGTTGACCCGCTCCATCCAGGCACGGTTGTCTCCGCAGGAACAAGACGAACTCGCGGCATCTGTCGAATTGCTAAAGCGGCTCGTCGACGACTGACGGAGCTCATGGGGCTCGTGGGGCTCACGCCCTGCTCAAACCATCGCGGTTTTCAAGAGGATACTCCCATGGCGCTGACAACGCTCGACCCCAACACGGCCCTGATCATCGTTGACCTGCAGAAAGGCATCGTCGGTCTGCCCGTCATCCACCCCATCGGCGGCATTATCGAGCGGGCGGGCTCGCTGGCCGACGCCTTCCGCGCGCGCGGTCGGACGGTGGTGCTTGTCAACGTCGCTGGCGGCGCGCCAGGCCGGACGGAACAGCCGCGGCAAACTGCCCCCCGTCCCGAAGGGTGGACTGATCTCATCCCAGAGCTCAATCAACAACCCGGTGATATCGTCGTCACGAAGCAGACATGGGGTGCGTTCGCGAGCACAAACCTCGAAGCGCAGTTGAAGGCGCTGGGCGTCACCCAGGTGGTGATCGCGGGCGTGGCCACCGGAACTGGCGTCGAGGCAACCGCGCGCCAAGCCTATGAGCAAGGTTTCAACGTCACCCTCGCCATCGACGCCATGACCGACATGCGCCCGGAGGCACACGGTTATAGCATCGCGAATGTATTTCCGCGGCTGGGCGAAACCGGCACAACCCAGAACATCATTGACCTGCTTGCAGCGAGGATTCCCTGATATGCCCTGGCTCGATCTCCTATCGTATTTTTTTGGCGGTGCCTTCCTTGCGAATGCCGTTCCACATCTCGTCAGCGGCATGATGGGCAGGCCGTTCCAGAGCCCATTCGCACAACCGCCAGGGGAAGGGCTCTCTTCGTCGACCATCAACGTGCTTTGGGGATTTTTTAACATCGTCGCCGGTTATGTCCTGGTGTTGCGCATCGGTGATTTTGGAGTGAGAAACACAGGCGAAGTCCTCGCCTGCGGCGCTGGCGCGCTCCTGATCGCGCTGTTATCCGCCCGGCATTTTGGCCGCTTCCACGGCGGCAATCAACGGGAACATCCATGAACGCTCCCCGTGCAGGTGTCTTCCGGTCCCTGCGGGGGGTCAACAATCGGGTCTGGGTCGCCGGTGCGTTCGTCTCCAACGTGGGCACCTGGATACAGCGGACGGCTCAGGACTGGCTGGTGTTCACCCAGCTCACCCATCACAACGCTTCGGCCGTCGGCCTGGTCATGGCGCTGCAATTCGGGCCGCAGTTTCTTCTGCTCCCCTGGACTGGCTCTGCCGCCGATCATTTCAACCAGCGCAGGCTGCTGATTGCTACACAGACGACGATGGGTGCTCTCGCTTTGGCGCTGGGGCTTCTCACCGTCACGGGAACCGTCCGGCTCTGGCACGTATATATGTTTGCTTTCCTCTTCGGCAGTGCGGCGGCGTTCGACGCACCTGTACGCCAGACCTTCGTGGCGGAACTGGTCGGGGATGTGGATCTGCACAATGCCGTGGCGCTCAACTCGACTTCGTTCAATGCCGCACGGATGATCGGACCTGCTGTCTCCGGCGTGATCATCGCCGCCATTGGCACCGGCTGGGCATTTTTGATCAATGGCGCGTCCTTTGCTGCGGTGCTGATCTCTCTCTTGTCGCTTCGCATCTCCGAGCTTCATCCGAACGCGCGGGCACCCCGCGCCAAGGGGAGTTTTATGGAAGGGTTGCGCTATGTGTGGGGGCGCCCAGACCTCAAGGCCATCCTGGTAATGCTGTTCCTGATCGGGACCTTCGGTCTGAACTTTCCGATCTTCATCTCGACCATGGCGGTCAAGGTGTTCAATTCCGACGCCCGCGGATACGGAATGCTGTCCTCGATCATGGCGATCGGAACCGTTGCCGGAGCGTTGCTCAGTGCGGGGCGCCGTAAGGCACGGTTCGGCTTGTTGATGATGGGCTCTGGGGTCTTTGGACTGGGTTGCACCCTGGCGGCACTCGCTCCAAATTATTGGCTGTTTGCCGGCACGCTCGTGATCATCGGCGTGGCCGCCCTGACATTGACCAATACGAGCAACAGCCTGATGCAGCTTTCGACAGAGTCGGCGATGCGCGGGCGCGTAATGGCATTGCGTGTTGGCGTCGCTCTTGGGGGCACGCCGATCGGTGCGCCGATCGTCGGCTGGGTGGCGGATCATTGCGGGCCACGCTGGTCGCTCGGTATTGCCGCTGCTTCTGGCTTCGCAGCGGCGATCGTCGGCGCTTACGCCTTGGCACGCCTGGAGCCACGATCTTCGGTTTGATATGTCGGCTTTTCGGGTTTGGTTGCCAAAAAAGCAGACCAGCCGCTTCCGGCCAGCTATCCTGGACATTATGCCGTGGCGTGCCCCAAGCTCAAAGCGGTCATTGCCTACGCATCGCGCAAAAGCCGAGAAGGGTGATGAGCGCTCCGTTTGGTTTTGGCCGGCGCGCCGCAATGACCAATCCTATATCCCTATGTTACCTTGAGAATCCATCTACGACACTTCCGACTTTGCTGCCGCAGAATGCCGATGCCTGAACTGCGACGGCCCTTCGCCGGCGAGCTGCGCGAATGCCTTGGCGAAGGCACTTAGCGAGGAATAGCCGACTTCGGCAGCAACTTCGGTAACCCTGCGCCCTTCACTCAAAAGTCCCATCGCCATCATGATCCGCGCCTGGCCAAGCCAGCTCTGCCACGTAAGCCCTGTATCCCGCGCGAAAAGTCGGCGAAAACTACGTTCGGACAGCGCCGCGGCGGCGAGGGCGCCGGTCTGGGTGGCAGCGCTGAGATCGGATGCGGCGTAATCCATGGCGCGCCGGATAGGGGGATGTGTCGCACCGGGCAGAAACAAAGGCAGCTCACTCTCCAGCCATTGGCCGCATAGCAGCGCCAGCGTCTGCAAAAAGCTGGTCGCGAGCAGCACATCCTTCTGGGGCGCGCCAAGCCCCCAGCGCGCCGAGAACACGATCATCTCCCGCATTAGCGGGCTTGCCGCCAGAATTTTTACCCGCGCTGTGGGATCAGCCACTGCCGTCGGCGAGAAATACAGCGAAACCCCCACAGCCGCGGTGATGAGCGTGCGGTGCCGCGCCCCGGCCGGGATCCAGGCGGCCCGCCCCTGAGGCAAAATATAGCGCCCGGCCTCCGTCTCGATCTGCGTCGGCCCATCAACCGCATAGATCAGTTGGTGGTACTCATGCGTATGCCAGTCATAGAAGACATTGCGTGCGGGATCGAGAAAGGCAAAGCCGATCCCGCGCGGCTGGTCCAGCCCGTGCGCGGTCAGCGCATTCTGCGTCTCTTCGTAGCTTAATGCGCGCATGGCCGGTTTCCACTCATTTCTGGCCGCAGGACGTTAGCCGGCCAAAGTGCGCCGGGCTATACTCCATGCCGACTGTGAAAGAGAGAGGCCGGAATGACCGATATCACGCATAACCAGCGCATCGTCGCGCAATTCACCCGCTGGGCCAAACCTTTTGCGGAACTGCCCATTCATGCCCAGGCCGACGCCATGGCGCGCAGCCTCGCCGCCTGTGCGCTGGAGCCCACGCTTAATGTGCTCGATGTCGCCTGCGGCCCCGGCATATTGGCCTGCGCCATGGCCCCGCATGCACGCCAGGTCACGGGCATCGACATCACCCCTGCCATGATCGCCCAGGCCCAGGTGCACCAGGCGGCGGTGGGGCTGCACAATCTGGCCTGGCACATCGGCGATGCTACCACGTTGCCCTTCGCGGCGCAGAGTTTCGACCGGGTGACCACGCGCTACAGCCTGCATCACATGCAGGACCCGGCGGCGGTGCTGTGCGAGATGAAACGCGTCTGCCGCCCGGGCGGGCGCATCATCGTCATCGATGCCACGCCCTCGCCCGAAACATGGGATGGCTATGATGCCATGGAACGGCTGCGCGACCCGTCGCATACGAGCGCACTGCCCCTGGAGGTACTGCGGCTGATGGGCAAAGACGCAGGGCTGAGCGAGGCCGTGGTCGAAGCCTACCGGCTCGAAGCGCAGCTTGAGACGCTGAGCGATGAAAAGGACATGGCGGCGCTAACGGCGATGTTCGATGCGGATATCGCGAGCGGGCAGGATCGCATCGGTGTCGGCGCCTGGCGCACGCCCGAGGGCATCCGCTTCCACTTCCCCGTCTCGATCCTCGCCTGGCATAACGCATGACCGCAGCCTTAGAGTCTGACTCGAATCGTTTTTGCAACGTCATCGATCTGATTTCTATGGAATTCTGTCCCATCATGGCGTTCAGGCGATGGCCAGACGGCGTGACATCAGCTTGA